>JAIDJW010000001.1 GCA_029052015.1 Paramuribaculum sp.
TTCGTGGAGCCGTTTCCGACATCACTCCGGCAGCCTCCGCCGCCGTGCCCTTTCTCAAAAGCGAGTGCAAAGTTAGATATTCCAATTTTAATACGCAAGAGATACACTCTTATTTTAACACTTATTTTCACAATTTCTTCTTTTAGCCCTTTTGCCGATGACATCGCCGCAGTGGAAAAACGTTCTTTATACATCTAACATACAACCTATTGCCTACATCCGTCGCCGCAAGTCTTGTTTATTTTTAGATTTGTGCGTATTTTCGTAGCGTATGAGACGATTTTATATATTAATAAGGTGTGCGGCGGCGGCCATTGCGATTGCAACGGCGGCAGACAACTGTGCTTTGGCTGTGACTCCCTCACAGGTTTTGTTTAACAATGTGGCAAACGACACCACGGAGATTACGAATATTCTTGTTGAAAATTCGAATAATTCGCCGATAGCGAACGAGCTGATGGTGAATATTGGCAAGTATTTTATAGATGTGCCTTATAAACCGGGGACTCTTGACGGCGACACTGAGGAGCTGAGAGTGAATCTGCAAGGGATGGACTGCACTACATTTGTTGAAAATGTGACAGCCTTGGCGATGACGATACTGGAAAGAAGGAGTTCATGGATTGATTTTGTGTATAATCTCGAACGTATCAGGTATAGGGGCGGAAACATGAAGGATTATGCCTCACGCCTGCACTATGTGAGTGACTGGATTCTTGATAATTCCCACAAAGGCATTGTGACTGAGGTTACAGACAGGGTGGGCAATCCGAAGTATCAGATAAAGACTCTTGATTTTATGACTGTGAACAGGGACAACTATGCCGCCCTGACTGACAGCGCTGTATTTGAGAGCATGAAAAACGCTCAAATCGGCTACAGATCACATAAGTTTCCTTATATAAAGAGCAGTGAAGCTGATAACGCGGCTATTACGCCCGGAGATATCATAGCCATAACGAGCAAGACTCCCGGGCTTGATGTGAGCCATGTCGGAGTCGCAGTGGAGGTCAACGGCAAAATACATCTGCTGCATGCGTCAAGCAAAGAAGGGAAGGTTTGCATCAGCAGTTTACCTCTGGGCGAGTATCTGAGGCGCAACCGCAATGCTACCGGAATAAGGGTTGTGCGCCTACGCAACTAATCCGTAGCACACATTAAAAGCGAGGTCCATTTCATAAAAATAAACAAGCCGAGACTTCTTTTGGGTGTCTCGGCTTGTTTTTTATGTATTTATGCAGCTATGGGGCTGCTGTATGCTTTAGGCTGTGGGGCGTTTTGTGCGCTTGCCATATCCATATTCGGCTGCCTGACCGAGCTCTTCCTGGATGCGGAGAAGCTGGTTGTATTTTGCCATACGGTCGGAGCGGCTTGCAGAACCGGTTTTGATCTGACCTGCGTTTGTAGCGACAGCGATATCGGCGATTGTAGCGTCCTCAGTCTCGCCTGAACGGTGTGAGATGACAGCTGTGTAGCCATTGCGCTGTGCCAGTTCTACTGCGCGGAGGGTTTCTGTGAGTGAACCGATCTGGTTTACTTTCACGAGGATTGAGTTTGCGCAACCTTCCTCGATTCCGCGCTTGAGATATTTTACGTTTGTAACGAAGAGGTCGTCACCTACGAGCTGACAACGGTCGCCGATAAGATCGGTGAGCACTTTCCATCCTGCCCAGTCGTCCTCGCTCATGCCGTCCTCGATAGAGTCGATAGGATATTTCTCAACGAGTTCTTTGAGGTACTGTGCCTGCTCTTCTGATGTGAGCTTTTTGCCGTTGGGTTCTTTGGGTGTGCCGTTGTTGAGCTGTGCGTAGTTGTAGATTCCGTCCTTGTAGAATTCGGATGATGCGCAGTCAAGACCGATAGTCACGTCCTTACCGGGAACATAGCCGGCGAGCTCGATAGCCTTGATGATGACATTGAGGGCGTCCTCTGTGCCGTCAAGCGCGGGAGCAAAGCCGCCTTCGTCGCCAACTGCTGTTGAGAGGCCGCGCTCGTGGAGCACTTTCTTGAGGTTGTGGAACACTTCGGTGCCCATGCGGATACCTTCCTTGAAGCAGCATGCGCCGATGGGACGGATCATGAATTCCTGGAAGCAGATGGGTGCGTCGGAGTGTGCGCCGCCGTTGATGATGTTCATCATGGGCACGGGGAGACAGCATGTGTTGCATCCGCCGATATATTTATATAGGGGGAGGTCGAGATAGTCGGCTGCTGCTTTAGCTACAGCGAGTGAAACGCCGAGGATAGCGTTGGCACCGAGATTTGACTTGGTTTCTGTGCCGTCGAGCGCAATCATGGTCTCGTCAATTTTGATCTGATCGAGAGCGCTCATGCCTACGAGTGCCTGGGCGATGGGACCGTTGACATTTGCCACTGCTTTGGTGACTCCTTTGCCCATGTAGCGTGATTTGTCGCCGTCGCGAAGCTCGAGGGCCTCATTTACGCCGGTTGAAGCTCCGGAGGGCACAGATGCGCGACCGCGTGCGCCTGATTCAAGGATGACGTCAACTTCTACTGTGGGGTTGCCTCGTGAATCGAGCACCTCACGACCGATGATTTTTTCAATTTTCATAATTGTTCGGTGTATTAATGGTGTTGGTTATAAGTTATTGCTTTAATAGTCCCTTTTTATATTTCAGGTATCGTTGCAAAGATAGTAAATATTGGCGGATTGTTGAGCGTTGCGTTAGGGTTATTTATCTGTTTTTACATGACGGCAACGGTTTGAATACAATTCAGGCTGCCTGTTCATCAAACAGACAGCCTGAAAAATATATCGCGTTAATCCTTTCCTGGATTATTCTGCGGCTTTTTCTGCCTCAGGTTCTGCTGCGGGGAGCTCGGTAGCGGGTGCTGCAGCTTTGTCGGCTGCGGGCTTGCTTGAGCGGCGGCTGCGACGTGTGCGGCCTTCTTTCTTGGCGCCTTTGTCCTTGAGCATGTTTTCGTTGTAGTCAACGAGCTCTATGAAGCAAACCTTGGCGTTGTCGCCGAGGCGGTTGCCGGTTTTGAGGATACGGGTGTAACCGCCATTGCGCTCGGCGATTTTCTGCGCTACCTCGCGGAAAAGTTCGGTAACAGCGTCTTTGTTCTGAAGGTAGCTGAACACGAGGCGGCGATTGGCCATTGTGTCGTTTTTGGCGCGGTTGATCAGTGGCTCTGCATACATGCGGAGTGCTTTAGCCTTAGCCAATGTTGTGAAAATGCGCTTGCGCATAATCAGGGCGATTGTCATATTGGCGAGCAGTGCGTCGCGGTGAGCCTTCTTGCGTCCGAGATGGTTGAAGTTTTTATTGTGTCTCATCGTTCTTTACTCTTTATCTAATTTGTATTTTGAAATATCCATGCCAAACGAGAGGTTGAGGTTGGCAAGGAGTTCGTCGAGTTCTGTAAGCGACTTTTTGCCGAAGTTGCGGAATTTCAGCAGGTCTGTCTTATTGAAAACGACGAGTTCACCAAGGGTTTCCACTTCTGCACTCTTGAGGCAGTTGAGCGCACGCACACTGAGATCCATGTCAACGAGTTTTGACTTGAGGAGCTGGCGCATGTGGAGCACTTCTTCATCGAATTCCTCATTACCTTCTGTCTCTGCTGCCTCGAGTGTGATTTTCTCATCGGAGAAAAGCATGAAGTGGTAAATGAGTATCTTCGCGGCTTCCTTAAGGGCGTCCTTGGGAAGGATAGAGCCATTTGTGGTGATTTCGAGCGTTAGCTTGTCGTAGTCGGTCTTCTGGTCTACACGGAAGTTGTCGACAGTGTATTTCACATTCTTGATGGGGGTGTAGATTGAGTCGATGGCGATGATGTTTACATCGTCGGCCGGAACTTCATTTTCCTCTGCGGGAACCCATCCGCGCCCCTTGTTGATTGTGAGCTCGATATTAAAGCTTGCGCCCGGATCCAGATGACAGATTACGAGGTCGGGGTTGAGTACTTCAAATCCGGCGAGGGCTTTGCCTATGTCTCCGGCTTTGAAAACTTCCTGCCCTGACACGGTTATCCTGGCCTTTTCGTTTTCGGCATCCTCACTTGTGCGTTTGAGATCGACCTTCTTGAGGTTTAGAATGATGTTGGTAACATCTTCCTTGACTCCGGGCACTGTATCAAACTCGTGCTTGACTCCATCAATTCTTATAGAAGAGATGGCATAGCCTTCGAGAGAGGAGAGAAGTATGCGACGAAGGGCATTGCCGATTGTGATTCCGTAGCCGGGCTCGAGAGGTTTGAACTCAAATTTGCCGTAGTGATTGTCGGCCTCCAACATCAGGACCTTGTCAGGCTTTTGAAATGCTAATATAGCCATGTGGATCTGGTGTTAAAGATTATTTGGAGTAGAGCTCTACGATGAGCTGTTCCTTAATATTTTCGGGGATATCCTCGCGTGCAGGCACATGCAGAAGTTTGCCTGCCTTTGCTGATTCATCCCATTCAAGCCAAGGATATTTGCTGTGGTTGAATCCTGCGAGTGCGTCGGCGATAACTTCGAGTGACTTTGATTTTTCACGCACAGCGATAACATCACCGGGCTTAACTGCGTATGATGCCACGTTTACAACCTGTCCGTTGACAGTGATGTGGCGATGGAGCACGAGCTGACGGGCAGCTGCGCGTGTGGGTGCTATGCCGAGGCGATAAACGATGTTGTCGAGGCGACCTTCAAGGAGCTGAAGGAGCACTTCGCCGGTGATACCTTTTGTGCGCGATGCTTTGTCGAAGAGGTTGTGGAACTGCTTCTCAAGCACGCCGTAGGTGTATTTTGCTTTCTGCTTCTCGCGAAGCTGCACGCCATACTCGGATGTCTTGCGACGCTTGTTGGCGCCGTGCTGTCCCGGGGGGAAGTTTTTCTTGGCGAGCACTTTGTCTTCGCCGAAGATGGGTTCGCCGAATTTGCGGGCGATTTTAGTCTTGGGGCCGGTATATCTTGCCATTTTGTTATCGTTTGTTATGCGGATATCCGTCTGTTATGTCCAATGCGTGCAGCCGCGACCACAGAGAGGTGAATTAAATATGGTCAAATTCACGCGGCGGGACAAATCTTCGGGATTTCCTGAAATAAAGTGATTGCTGTTTTTGCTATATAATGTAAGAGTGTTCAGACTCTTCTGCGCTTGGGAGGACGGCATCCGTTGTGAGGCAGCGGTGTAACGTCAACGATTTCGGTGACTTCGATGCCTGCTCCGTGGATGGTGCGGATAGCGGACTCACGTCCGTTGCCGGGTCCTTTGACATACGCTTTCACTTTGCGGAGGCCAAGGTCGTAAGCTGTCTTGGCGCAGTCCTGCGCTGCCATCTGTGCGGCGTAGGGAGTATTTTTCTTAGAGCCTCTGAAACCCATCTTGCCGGCGCTTGACCATGAGATGACCTGACCTTCTGAATTGGCGAGGCATACGATGATGTTGTTGAACGAGGAATGTACATGAAGCTGGCCGGCGGCATCAACTTTGACATTTCTCTTTTTAGCTGCGACTGTCTTTTTTGCCATATTATTTTATTATTTTGTAGCTTTCTTCTTGTTAGCAACGGTTTTCTTGCGTCCTTTGCGGGTGCGGGCGTTGTTTTTGGTGCTCTGTCCGCGCACGGGGAGTCCGTTGCGGTGACGGATGCCGCGGTAGCAGCCTATGTCCATGAGACGCTTGATGTTGAGCTGGATTTCGCTACGGAGGTCTCCCTCTACCTTATGCTCTGCGCCGATGACTTCGCGGACTTTAGCAGCCTGGTCATCAGTCCAGTCCTTTACTTTGATATCTTTGTCAACGCCTGCTTTCTCAAGAATTGATTTTGCGGCGCTCCGGCCGATGCCGAAGATGTATGTCAAGGCTATTTCACCTCTCTTGTTCTGGGGGAGGTCAACTCCCACGATACGTACTGCCATATTCTGACTTTATTTTTTTTGCAAAATTAGTAATTTTATCCTTGACGCTGCTTGTACTTCGGATTTTTCTTGTTAATTACATAAAGGCGTCCTTTGCGGCGGACTATTTTGCTGTCCGGAGTGCGCTTTTTTACTGAAGCTCTTACTTTCATCTCTTTATTTCGTTTTTTTGATTATTTGTATCTGAAGGCGATTCGGCCTTTGGAGAGGTCGTAAGGCGACATCTCTACTCTTACTTTGTCGCCGGGGAGTATCTTGATGTAGTGCATTCTCATTTTGCCTGAAATATGCGCGGTTATTTCATGACCGTTTTCAAGCTCTACACGAAACATAGCATTCGATAGTGCCTCTACAATTACTCCGTCCTGTTCTATTGCAGCTTGCTTTGCCATACTGATGTCAGATAAATCTTTGTTGCAACACTTCTTTGATATAGTCGTAGGTTGTGAGTATCTCCGGTGTCAACCCATTGACGGCGATGGTGTGCTCATAGTGGGCGGATGGTTTGCGGTCGCGGGTGCGGCACGTCCAACCGTCTTTCTCTATGATTACATTACGCGCGCCGAGGTTAATCATCGGCTCTATTGCAAGACACATTCCGTTTCTAAGAATGGGTCCTGTGGACTTGCGCCCGTAGTTGGGGATTTCGGGGTCCTCGTGCATGCTCTTGCCTATGCCGTGCCCGCACATCTCGCGGACAACGCTGTAGCCTCTGCTCTCGCAGTAGGTCTGCACGGTGTTTGATATATCGCCGATACGGTTGCCCTCTTTAGCTGCCTCAATACCCATGTAGAGTGATTCTTTGGTGGTTCTACACAGGGCTGCGATTTCCGGCGAGATTTCTCCGACCGGGAATGTGTAGCACATGTCTCCGTTGTAGCCGTCGATGTCGACAACTATGTCTGTGCCGAGTATATCGCCTTCGCGCAGGGCGTAGTTTGAGGGGAAACCATGGACGACAATCTCGTTGACTTCCCAGCACACGGCAGCGGGGAAGCCGCCGTAGCCCAGACAGGCCGGGCGGCCTCCGTTGTCGTGAATGAACTCGCGGGCAATGCTTTCAAGCCTGTTGGTTGTAACGCCTGGCTGAATCCATTTTGCAAGCTCGCCGAGTGTCTGACTGGCGAGTGTGCACGCGGCACGCATTTTTTCGAGTTCTGTAGGTGTCTTGAGATATATCATCTTGACAGTTGCAATTCTGATTGAAATATCAATAGGCGCTGCCTGTGGTGCGACCTTTTATTTTACCTTCCTTCATGAGGCCGTCATAGTGGTGCATCATAAGGTGGCTCTCGATCTGCTGGAGGGTGTCGAGCACTACTCCCACGAGAATCAACAGTGATGTTCCTCCGAAGAACTGCGCGAAGTTCTGGCTGATGCCGAAGAAGCGCGCGAAGGCCGGGAGAATGGCCACAATGCCGAGGAAGAGCGATCCGGGGAGTGTGATTCTCGACATGATGGAGTCGAGATATTCCGCAGTCGCCTTGCCCGGCTTGACGCCAGGAATGAATCCGTTGTTGCGTTTCATGTCCTCTGCCATCTGGGTGGGACGCACTGTGATGGCTGTGTAGAAGTATGTGAAGGCAACAATCATAAGGAAGTAGACAAGGTTGTACCAGAAGCCGTTAATGTCAGAGAATGCCGCGAAGAATCCGCTGCCCTGGTCCTGTGAGCCAAAGCCTGACAGGGTGATAGGGATAAACATTATGGCCTGCGCGAAGATGATAGGCATCACACCTGCGGCATTTACCTTGAGAGGTATATACTGGCGGGCGCCGCCATACTGACGGTTGCCGACAATGCGCTTTGCATACTGTACGGGCACTTTGCGTGTTCCCTGAACAAGAAGAACAGCACCGACGGTCACTGCGAAGAGCAGGATGATTTCAACCACAAACATTATCAGACCGCCCTGTGAGCCGGTTGAGCCGGGCAGACGGCTGATAAATTCGTAGGTGAGAGCCTCCGGCAGACGTGCAATGATGCCGACAAGGATGATGAATGAGATACCGTTGCCTATACCGCGATCTGTTATTCTTTCACCGAGCCACATGATGAACATCGAGCCTGCGGCGAGGATTACGGTAAGATAAGCTCCGGTCCAGAAGCCCAGGCCTGCTGAAGCGGCGCCTTGTGTGGCGGCGTTTACCTGGAACTGGATGTTGACCAGGTAGGCGGGACCCTGAAGCAGGAGTATCACCACGGTAAGATAACGTGTGTACTGGTTGAGTTTCTGGCGTCCGCTCTCCCCTTCTCTCTGCATTTTCTGGAAAGAAGGGAGCACCATGCCGAGCAGCTGTATCATGATGGAGGCAGTGATGTACGGCATGATACCGAGGGCGAAGATAGAGGCCTGCGAGAAGGCACCACCGCTAAACATATCGAGCAACTGCATAAGTCCACTCTTGTTGGTGAACTTAGACAGTGCGTCGAGATCGGCGGGGCTGATGCCGGGAAGCACTACGTAACATCCGAGACGGTAAACAAGTACCAGCAACAGAGTCACGAGAATGCGCTTGCGCAGCTCCTCAATCGTCCAGATATTTTTAATTGTTTCTACAAATCTCATTCTTATCAGATTTTATTTATTGAACCGCCGGCATCAACGATAGCTTTCTCGGCAGCCTTTGAGAAGGCGTTGGCTTCAACAGCCACCGCATGGGTGAGTGTGCCGTTTGCAAGAATCTTGACGAGCTGGTTCTTGCGGATGAGACCTGCAGCGCGGAGCACATCAAGTGTGATTTTGTCGATGTTGCCGGCATTTGCTATTTCTTCGATATCAGAAATATTAACTGCTTTGTACTCGACACGGTTGATGTTTTTGAATCCGAACTTGGGGAGGCGGCGCTGAAGGGGCATCTGACCACCTTCAAAACCTATCTTGCGGCTGTAGCCGGAGCGTGATTTCGCACCTTTGTGACCACGAGTGGAAGTTCCGCCTTTGCCGGAGCCGGGACCACGGCCGATGCGGGTTTTACGAGTTACAGATCCAACTGCGGGACGTAGATTACTTAATTCCATAGTTAGTGTAAATTTATGCGTTGGTCACTTCTACCAGGTGACGGACTCTGTTAACCATTCCCATCACAGAGGGTGTGTCTTCCTTGACAACCGTGTGATTCATTTTCTTGAGGCCGAGCGCGTCAAGGGTGCGTTTCTGCACCGCGGGCGCGTTGATGCGGCTCTTTATCTGTTTGATTTTAATCTGTGCCATTGTTATAGAGGGATTTATCCGTTAAACACTTGCTCTACCGAGATGCCGCGGTTCTGAGCGACATCAGCGGGTGAACGCATTTCGCCGAGCGCTGCGATTGTAGCCTTGACGAGGTTGTGGGGGTTGGAAGATCCTTTTGATTTTGCAAGCACGTCGGTGATACCTACGCTCTCGAGCACGGCACGCATGGCACCGCCGGCTTTCACGCCGGTACCGTGGGATGCGGGCTTGAGTATGATGCGGCTTCCGCCGAACTTCGCAACCTGTTCGTGAGGGATAGTGCCTTTATGCACGGGCACACAGATAAGATTTTTCTTGGCAGCCTCCACACCTTTAGCGATAGCGGCTGTTACTTCGTTGGCTTTGCCGAGACCGCAGCCGACTATTCCGTCTTCGTTGCCGACAACTACGATGGCAGCGAAGGTGAATGTGCGTCCGCCTTTGGTCACTTTGGTAACACGGTTGATGGCTACCAGACGGTCCTTAAGCTCAAGATCCGATGTTGACTTAACTTTATTGTTTCTTTTTGCCATGATTGTTAAAATTTAAGACCGCCGTTGCGTGCTGCATCAGCCAATGATTTAACTCTGCCGTGGAAAAGATAGCCGTTACGGTCAAATACCACTTCTGTGATTCCGGCCGCGATAGCTTTTTGCGCGATGGCCTCGCCGACTTTGGCTGCTATCTCGCATTTTGTGCCTTCTTCGATGCCTTTTGATGAGGCTGACACAAGGGTGTTGCCTGCGAGGTCGTCGATAAGCTGCACGTAGATCTGCTTGTTGCTGCGGAACACGCTCATGCGGGGACGCGCTGCTGTTCCGGAAATCTTGCCGCGGATGCGGGCTTTGATTTTATTTCTTCTTTGTATCTTGGAGATCATGATTTTGCGTCGTTTAAAAATTATTTGGCACTTGCCGACTTACCTGACTTGCGACGGATAACCTCGCCGACAAATTTGATACCTTTGCCTTTGTAGGGCTCGGGCTTGCGGAGTGAACGTATTTTTGCGCACACCTGGCCGAGGAGCTGTTTGTCATCGCTCTCAAGGATGATGAGCGGATTTTTATTGCGCTCGCTCTTTGCTTCGACTTTGACCTCCGGGGGGAGTTTGATATAGATGGCGTGGGAGTAGCCGAGCGAAAGCTCGAGCACCTGTCCGGTTGCGGCGGCGCGATAACCTACACCTACGAGTTCCATTTCTTTACGATAGCCTGTAGATACACCTTCCACCATATTGTGGATGAGGGCGCGGTACAGACCGTGCTGTGCTCTGTGCTCGCGGTCGTCGGTAGGACGTGTGAGGGTCACATGTCCGTCCTCTACTGCGATATGGAGGTCAGGATTCACTTTTTGTGAGAGCTGTCCTTTCGGACCTTTCACTGTAACAACATCTCCGCTGACAGTCACTGTCACTCCTGCGGGGATTGCTATGGGAGCTTTACCTATTCTTGACATTTTTCTTGCCTCCTATTTTAATATACGTAACAGAGCACTTCGCCTCCGATATGGAGGTCTTTTGCCTTTTTATTTGTCATCACACCCTGAGAGGTCGAAAGGATTGCTATACCGAGACCGTTGAGTACTCGGGGCATGTCTTTGTATCCGGTGTACTGTCTCAGACCGGGACGTGACACTCTCTTGAGGTCCTTGATTGCGTTGACCTTGTCTACGGGGTCGTACTTGAGGGCGATTTTGATTGTGCCCGCGGGATTTTCACCCTCTATAAACTTGTAATTAAGAATATAGCCTTGTTCAAAAAGAATCTTGGTGATTTCTTTTTTCAAGTTTGAGGCCGGTATCTCCACCACACGGTGGTTTGCTTTGATGGCATTCCTCAATCTTGTGAGATAATCTGCTATTGGATCTGTCATTTTGATTTTGTTTAAATTGATTCGTACTTTGCCGAACAATATTTAATACTCTCTGTAATTTAAAGCCATTGTAATTACCAGCTTGCTTTCTTGACTCCGGGGATGAGACCTGCGGAGGCCATTTCACGGAACTGGATTCTGGACAGTCCGAACTGGCGCATGTAGCCTTTGGGACGTCCGGTAATCTGGCAGCGGTTGTGCAGACGCACTTTCGAGGCGTTTTTGGGAAGGAGCTGAAGTGCCTCGAAATCGCCGGCTTCCTTGAGGGCGGCTTTCTTGGCTGCGTATTTCTCTACGAGTTTAGCTCTCTTGACCTCGCGGGCCTTCATTGATTCTTTAGCCATGTTTGTGATGCTTACTTTTTAGCGTTTTTAAACGGCAGTCCAAATTCCTTGAGCAGTGCATAGCCTTCCTCGTCAGTGTTGGCGCTGGTGACAAAGGTGATGTTCATGCCAAGAAGCTTGCTGATGTTGTCGATATTGATCTCGGGGAAAATGATTTGCTCGGTGATGCCGAGGGTGTAGTTTCCGCGGCCGTCGAGCTTGCCCTCGATGCCCTTGAAGTCTCTGATACGGGGCAGAGCCACACGGATGAGACGTTCAAGAAATTCGTACATCTTGTCGCGGCGGAGTGTTACCATCACGCCAACGGGCATTTTCTTACGGAGCTTGAAGTTAGAGATGTCCTTCTTTGAAAGGGTTGCCACAGCTTTCTGACCGGTGATGTCGGTGAGCTCGCGGATGGCGGTCTCAATGATTTTCTTGTCCTGGGTAGCTTCTCCGAGACCCTGGTTGATGACAATCTTTTTGAGGCGGGGCACCTGCATCACTGTGGTGTAGTTGAACTCTTTCTCAAGAGCGGGAACAATGCGCTCCTTATAGTCTTTCTGAAGTGTAGTGCTCATTATTTAATCTCCTCTCCTGATTTTTTAGCGTAACGGATTGACTTGCCCTCGTCGTTTTTGCGGCGGTAGATGCGTGTGGGCTTACCGCTCTTGGGGTCGATGAGGCTGAGGTTTGACACGTGTACGGGGGCTTCCATCTTCACGAGACCTCCCTGGGGATGCTTTGCGCTGGGCTTGCATGCTTTGGTGACGATGTTGACACCCTCAACGATTGCGCGCTGCTTTGCGGCTTCAACCTTGAGTACACGTCCTGTCTTGCCGCGTGAGTCTCCGGCGAGGACATAGACGGTGTCTCCTTTTCTGATATTGATCTTACTCATTGTTATTGTGTTTGCGGGTGGATTAAAGCACCTCAGGTGCGAGTGACACAATCTTCATGTTAGTGGCGCGGAGCTCACGTGCGACGGGACCGAAGATACGTGTGCCGCGGAGCTCGCCGGCGTTGTTGAGAAGCACGCAGGCATTGTCGTCGAAGCGGATATAGCTTCCGTCGGCACGGCGTATTTCCTTTTTGGTACGCACTACGACAGCCTTGGAAACAGTGCCTTTCTTAACGTCGGAAGAGGGAATAACACTCTTCACCGACACGACGATGATGTCGCCCACAGTAGCGTAACGGCGACCGGTGCCTCCAAGGACATGGATGCAGAGCGCTTCTTTCGCGCCGCTGTTGTCAGCGACAGTCAAACGACTTTCTGTCTGTATCATACTTATTTAACTTTTTCAATTATTTCTACGAGTCTCCATCTCTTGGTAGCGCTCAGAGGGCGTGTCTCCATGAGACGTACCTTGTCGCCTACGCTGCACTCGTTCTTTTCATCGTGTGCGTGATATTTTTTTGTCTTATTGACAAATTTGCCGTAGATGGGGTGCTTTTCTTTCCATTTCACAGTCACTGTGATGGTCTTGTCAGCTTTGTTGCTCGACACAATCCCAACTCGTTCTTTGCGTAAATTTCTTGTTTCCATTTCCGGGGATTATTTGTTGTTAAGCTCGCGCTGACGCAGCTCTGTCTTGACGCGCGCAATCATGCGGCGGTCACGGCGTATCTGAGCGGGGTTGTCAACAGGCGACACGGAGTGATTGATTTTCAGCTGGACATATTCTTTTTCCATCTGTTCGAGACGGTCCTTGAGGTCCTGGGTGCTGAGCTCCTTTATTTCTACTTTCTTCATAATGGCTTACACGTTTTGGGTGGGGTCATAGTCGCGACGTACCACAAATTTGGTGATAACGGGGAGCTTCTGGGCTGCAAGGCGGAGTGCCTCTTTAGCCACATCGTAGCTCACTCCTTCAACCTCGATGAGCATACGTCCGGGGGTCACGGGTGCTACGAATCCTTCGGGAGCACCTTTACCTTTACCCATTCGCACTTCGGCGGGTTTTTTGGTGATAGGCTTGTCGGGGAAAATGCGGATCCAGATCTGACCCTGACGCTGCATGTAGCGGGTCACTGCCACACGAGCCGCCTCGATCTGGCGTCCGGTAATCCATTTTGCCTCGAGGGTCTTTATGCCGAACGAACCGAAGGCCAACTGATTGCCGCGCTGGGCGATGCCTTTCATGCGGCCCTTCTGTGAGCGGCGGAATTTAGTTTTCTTTGGCTGTAACATTTTTCTTTAGTTAGAAGGTTTCAGTTAGTATTTCAACGGTTGTTGTTGCCTTTTCTGCGGAAACCGCCTCTGTCACCTCCGCGCTCGCGGTCGCGACGGGGAGCGCCTGAAGGACGTCCGCCCTTGTCGGATGTGGTGAAGTTGGGGGCGAGATCACGCTTGCCGTATACTTCGCCGCGGCATATCCATACCTTCACGCCAAGCACGCCTACTTTGGTGTGTGCTTCAACGAGAGCGTAGTCGATATCAGCGCGGAGTGTGTGAAGAGGTGTACGGCCTTCCTTGAACATTTCGGAGCGTGCGATTTCAGCGCCGTTGAGACGTCCGCTGATCTGCACCTTGATGCCTTCGGCGCCGCTGCGCATGGTAGCTGCGATAGCCATCTTCACTGCACGGCGATATGCTATTTTGCCTTCTATCTGGCGAGCGATGGTGCTTGCCACAATCTGTGCGTCGAGTTCAGGGCGCTTCACTTCGAAGATGTTTATCTGCACATCCTTGTCGGTGATTTTCTTGAGCTCTTCCTTGAGTTTGTCAACCTCTGAGCCTCCCTTGCCGATGATGAGACCGGGACGTGAGGTGCACACTGTGATGGTGATGAGCTTGAGAGTGCGCTCGATGATTATACGGCTCACGCTGCATTTTGCAAGGCGAACATTGAGATATTTGCGGAGTTTGGAATCCTCGAGGATGTTGTCGGCGAATTTCTTGACATCATACCAGTTGGAATCCCAGCCTCTGATGACACCTAAGCGGTTGCTTACCGGATTTACTTTCTGTCCCATTTGTTATGCCTTGGTTTTTGCGTTTTCGATTGTGTCAACAATTAATGTGACGTGGTTTGCACGCTTGCGGATGCGGTAGCCACGACCCTGGGGAGCGGGGCGGAGGCGCTTGAGCATCGGAGCGCAGTTCACATAGATTGTGCTGATGCAGAGCTCGCCGTTTTCGGCTTTGCGCTCGTTTTTGGCTTCCCAGTTGGCGATAGCGCTGCGGAGGAGCTTTTCGAGCTGCACTGCTGCATTCTTATTTGAGAATTTAAGCATGCCAAGGGCGCGGTAAACTTCAACTCCGCGCACCATGTCGGCCACAAGACGCATCTTGCGGGGCGACGACGGAACGTTGGTGAGCTTTGCAAAAGCCACGCTCTTGCGCTCTTCCTTGATTCTGTCGGCTGTCTGTCTTTTTCTTACACCCATTGTATTTGTTTCTTTTTTTGTCTAAAATAAATCAGGCGGGGTTCATTTCTTGTTGCCGGCATGACCGCGGAAGCTGCGTGTGGGGGCGAACTCTCCGAGCTTGTGGCCGACCATATTCTCGGTCACATAAACCGGGATGAACTTGTTGCCGTTATGAACAGCGAATGTGTGTCCCACAAATTCGGGGGCAATCATTGAAGCGCGGCTCCATGTCTTGATCACGGATTTCTTTCCGCTCTCTTCCATGGCATTCACCTTTTTCTCGAGCTTCACGCTGATGAACGGGCCTTTTTTTAATGAACGACTCATATTGTTATGCTAATTAATCAGATTACTTTTTTCTTCTTTCAATGATGTACTTCGAAGAAGTCTTCTTCGGCGCACGTGTCTTGAGACCCTTGCTGTAAAGACCCTTGCGTGAACGGGGATGTCCGCCGGATGCACGTCCTTCGCCACCGCCCATGGGGTGATCGACAGGGTTCATTACAACGCCGCGGTTGCGGGGGCGTCTGCCGAGCCAGCGTGAGCGTCCGGCTTTACCGCTGCGCTCAAGAGAGTGCTCGCTGTTGCCGACAACTCCTACAGTGGCCTTGCATGCTGCAAGCACTTTGCGGGTTTCGCCTGAAGGTAATTTGATTATCGCATAGTCGCCTTCGCGCGATACAAGCTGCGCGAATGTGCCGGCTGAACGAGCCATGAAGGCGCCCTGGCCGGGACGAAGCTCAATGTTGTGAATGAGCGTGCCGACAGGGATTTTGTTCAGGGGGAGCGCGTTTCCTACCTCAGGAGCCGCGTCCGGTCCGCTGACAACTTTTGCGCCGACCTGAAGGCCGTTGGGTGCGATGATGTAAGTCTTGGCTCCGTCTACGTAGTAAAGGAGTGCGATACGCGCTGAGCGGTTGGGATCGTACTCGATTGATTTTACTACAGCGGGCACACCGTCTTTGTTTCTCTTGAAGTCGATGATGCGGTACTTGCGCTTGTGGCCACCACCCATGTAACGGTTTGTAAGGTGACCCTCGGCGTTGCGTCCGCCTGTTGATTTTTTACCGACTGTAAGAGATTTCTCTGGCGTAGTAGCAGTGATTGTACCTTTGAATACGCCAATAACCTTGTGTCTCTGCCCCGGTGTTGTGGGCTTGAATTTTCTTACTGCCATTTCTGATTATATGTTGCTGTAAAAGTCGATTGTCTGACCTTCGCCGACGGTGATAAACGCCTTTTTGTAGGAGTTTGTCTTACCGCGGAGAAGACCGCTCTTTGTCCAGCGGCTCTTGTTTTTGCCGCGGACAATTGCAGTGTTGACCTCAACCACCTTGACGCCATAGAGCTTCTCTACAAGTTCCTTGATCTGATACTTGTTGGCGTCCGGAGATACACGGAATGTGTAACGGTTGAGCTTTTCAGAAAGCTTGGTAGCTTTCTCTGTAACGATAGGCTGAATTGTTATATCCATTTTCTCCTGATGGTTAAAGTTTATTGATAACTGCAAGGCTAGCCTCTGTGATGAGTATAGCCGAGCTGTTCATGATTGCGTATGTATTAACGTCGGATGCCGTAATGATTTGGGCATTAGGCACATTTCGAGCCGACAAATATACGTTTTTATTCTGGGATGGTAAAACCAGCAGAATCTTTTCGCCCTCAGCTTTAAGATTTTTAGCAAAATTTACGAAATCTTTAGTCTTGGGAGCCTCAAAATTGAAGTCTTCAACGATTTTGATGCGGTTGTCCTGCACCTTGTAGGTGAGGGCGCTCTTACGTGCGAGCTGCTTAACTTTCTTGTTCAACTTGAAGCGGTAGTCACGGGGACGGGGACCGAATACACGGCCACCACCGACGAGAAGCGGTGAGTTGATATCGCCGATGCGGGCACCGCCTCCACCTTTCTGCTTGTGCAGCTTGCGGGTGGAACCAGACACTTCGCTGCGCTCCTTGCTCTTGTGAGTACCCTGACGCTGGTTGGCCAGATATTGCTTCACATCGAGGTATACTGCGTGCTCGTTTGCATCAACGGCAAACACTTCGTCGTTGAGCTCCGCCTTTCTTCCGGTATCCTCTCCTTTGATGTTGTATATAGCGAGTTCCATTATTTCTCAATTTTTACGATTGAACCTTTGCATCCGGGGATAGAACCCTTGATGATAAGCAGATTGTGCTCCGGCATAACGCGGATAACACGGAGATTCTGCACTGTCACATGCTCGTTGCCCATCTGACCGGCCATGCGCATACCCTTGAACACCTTTGCGGGATAAGAGCAGGCACCGATTGAACCGGGGGCACGAAGGCGGTTGTGCTGACCATGGGTGCTCTGACCGACACCGCCGAAGCCGTGACGCTTAACAACACCCTGATAGCCCTTACCTTTAGATGTGCCCTGGATGTCAACGAAGTCATCTTCGCTGAAGAGGGTGTCTACAGTGAGGGTGTCACCGAGTTTATACTCGCTTTCAAATCCCTTGAACTCGGCCAAGTATCTCTGTGATTCTACTCCTGCCTTCTTGAAGTGACCTGCAAGGGGAGCTGTGGTGTGCTTGTCCTTTTTCTGGACAAAACCGAGCTGAATTGCATCGTAACCGTCTGTTTCGGCAGTTTTAACCTGAGTAACTACACAAGGACCTACTTCGATAACAGTGCACGGCACATTCTTGCCGTCGGCACTGAAAACGGATGTCATTCCGATTTTCTTTCCTAATAATCCTGGCATTTCTCTTAATTTTTAATACTGTGTTTACTTTTCTTACTTTTTACCTGCGTCATCACACTTTGATCTCTACTTCAACACCGCTGGGAAGCTCGAGCTTCATGAGTGCGTCCACTGTCTTGGCTGTGGAGTTGTGGATGTCGATCAGACGCTTGAACGATGACAGCTGGAATTGCTCTCTCGACTTTTTGTTGACGAATGTCGAGCGGTTGACAGTGAAGATACGCTTGTGGGTGGGCAGGGGTATAGGACCGCTGATAACCGCGCCGGTAGCCTTCACAGTCTTTACAATCTTCTCAGCCGACTTGTCGACGAGGTTGTGATCGTAAGATTTTAACTTGATTCGGATTTTCTGGCTCATATTTAGTTGAATGAAAGTTTTACTTCAGAAGGTCAACACGACCCTGGCACTCGGTGAGCACGTTGCGGGCAATCGATGAGCTCACTTCGCTGTAGTGAGAGAATGTCATTGTGCTTGTTGCACGTCCGGAAGTGATGGTGCGAAGAGCTGTAACATAACCGAACATCTCTGCGAGGGGCGCCTTGGCTTTAACCACGCGCGCGCCGCTGCGGCTTGTTTCCATACCTTCTACCTGACCGCGACGCTTGTTAAGGTCGCTGATCACGTCACCCATGTTTTCCTCCGGGGTAACGACCTCAATCTTCATGATAGGCTCGAGGAGCACAGGACCCGCTTTCTCGGAGGCTTTCTTGAATGCCTGGATAGCACAGAGCTCGAATGAAAGCTGGTCGGAGTCCACCGGGTGGAAGCTACCATCGATTACTGTCACCTTAAGATGCTCAACGGGGAAGCCTGCGAGCACACCGTTCTTCATTGCGTTTGTGAAGCCTTTCTGGATAGAGGGGATGAATTCCTTAGGAATGTTACCGCCCTTGACTTCGTCTACAAACTGAAGGTTGCCTTCGAAGCCCTCGTCGACTGGCTCAACGCGCACGATGATATCTGCGAATTTACCACGACCACCGGTCTGCTTCTTGAACACCTCGCGAAGCTCTACGGGCTTGGTGATAGCTTCTTTGTATGTAACCTGAGGACGACCCTGGTTACATTCTACCTTGAATTCGCGGCGGAGACGGTCGATAATAATATCGAGGTGAAGCTCACCCATACCTGAGATAACGGTCTGACCGGTCTCCTCGTTGGTCTGCACACGGAAAGTGGGGTCCTCTTCGGCGAGTTTCTGAAGACCTACGCCGAGCTTGTCAAGGTCCTTCTGAGTCTTGGGCTCAACGGCGATACCGATAACGGGATCGGGGAAGTCCATAGCCTCAAGCACAATGGGGTGATTCTCATCACAGAGAGTGTCACCGGTGCGGATATCCTTGAAACCTACACCTGCGCCGATATCGCCGCAGCCGATTTCCTCTTTGGCGTTCTGCTTGTTGGAGTGCATCTGGAACAGACGTGACACACGTTCTTTCTTACCAGAACGTGAATTGAGCACGTAGCTGCCGGAAACAACATCGCCGGAGTAAACGCGGAAGAATGTCAGACGGCCCACATACGGGTCGGTTGCAATCTTAAACGCGAGAGCACACATAGGAGCTTCGCTGCTGGGCTCGCGGGTTTCCACCTCTTCGGGATTACCCGGTGCGTAGCCTTCAACCGCACCTGCATCGAGCGGGCTGGGAAGATATGCGCACACAGCGTCAAGAAGGGGCTGAACACCTTTATTCTTGAAAGAGCTGCCGCAAATCATCGGCACAACTTCCATAGCGAGGGTTGCCTTGCGGAGACCGCGACGGATTTCCTCCTCAGTGATAGTAGAGGGATCGTCGAAGAATTTCTCCATGAGCGCGTCATCAAACTCGGCAATCTTCTCGAGCATCTGATCACGGTATTCCTGAGCCTCTGCCTGAAGGTTTGCGGGAATATCTTCCACTTCATACTCGGCACCCATAGTTTCATCGTGCCAGAAGATAGCCTTCATTCTGATAAGGTCAACAACGCCCTTGAATGTTTCTTCCGCACCGATAGGTATCTGAATGGGGCAAGGATTTGCGCCGAGAACCTCACGAAGCTGACGCACAACCTCAAAGAAGTTTGCGCCGGAGCGGTCCATCTTGTTGACATAACCGATACGGGGCACATTGTACTTGTCAGCCTGACGCCACACGGTTTCGCTCTGGGGCTCAACGCCACCTACAGCGCAGAATGTAGCGACAGCACCGTCGAGCACACGGAGCGAACGCTCCACTTCGACAGTAAAGTCTACGTGTCCCGGAGTGTCAATAAGATTGATTTTATATTTTTCGTTATCGTACTTCCAGAAAGCGGTGGTTGCAGCAGAGGTAATTGTGATACCACGCTCCTGCTCCTGTTCCATCCAGTCCATGGTGGCGCCGCCATCGTGAACCTCACCGATTTTGTGAGTGAGACCCGTATAGAAAAGTATACGCTCAGATGTGGTGGTTTTACCAGCATCGATGTGAGCCATAATACCGAGATTACGGGTATATTTAAGTGTATCGTCTGATTTAGCCATTGAATGTAATGCTATTGTGTTTATTCTTTATCTTACGCCCTCGAATTAGAAACGGAAGTGAGCGAATGCGCGGTTGGCCTCAGCCATTTTGTGCATGTCCTCCTTGCGCTTGAATGCGCCACCCTGGTCATTGTAAGCGTCAACGATTTCTGCGGCGAGCTTGTCAGCCATTGTCTTGCCGCCACGCTTACGGGCATAGAGAATAAGGTTTTTCATAGATATGGACTCCTTGCGGTCCGGACGGATTTCAGTAGGCACCTGGAATGTTGCGCCACCTACACGGCGTGACTTGACCTCCACCTGGGGAGTAACGTTTTCAAGAGCCTTTTTCCAGATTTCAAGCGCTGTCTTTTCCTCGTTGGGAAGCTTAGACTTCACAGTCTCGAGAGCGCCATAAAATATTGTGTAAGCGGTGTTCTTCTTGCCGTCATACATAAGATGGTTGACGAACTTCGACACTCTCACGTCGTTAAACACGGGATCGGGAAGAATTACCCGCTTTTTTGGCTTTGCTTTTCTCATTGTGTTTGCAAAATGTTGTTTTTGTTTGCTTGGTTGCTGCTTCTTTAATCTTCAACGGCGTTCTCTCACGCCATTTACTCAACCGATGAATTAGCCTTCCAATAAATCAAAAACTAAGTTTAAAAACTCGTTCTTGTAATCTCTTTGTTGGGGGTTAGTAATGTCTGTCGACAGCCGCTACTTATTTCTTGGCTGCCTTGGGACGCTTGGCACCGTACTTGCTGCGACGCTGAGTGCGATCTTTAACGCCGCTGGTATCAAGTGTGCCGCGCACGATGTGATAGCGCACACCGGGGAGGTCTTTAACACGACCGCCGCGCACAAGCACAATCGAGTGCTCCTGAAGATTATGACCTTCGCCGGGAATGTAGCTGTTCACTTCCTTACCGTTGGTAAGTCTTACACGGGCTACCTTACGCATAGCCGAGTTAGGCTTCTTAGGGGTGGTGGTGTAAACGCGCACACACACGCCGCGACGCTGAGGACACGAATCCAGGGCAGGCGACTTACTCTTGTCTTCCAGAGCCACACGTCCTTTTCTTACTAATTGCTGAATGGTTGGCATCTTAGTTCTTGTTTTTACTTATCGTTATTTAATGGTTTTCTTTTTCATTGCGCTCCCTATACACCAGTAGACACCCAACACCGCACTATCTATCAGATAGTTATAAGCATCAAGGCGCCAATTGGCTTCAAAAGCGATGCAAAATTACTAACTAATTTTCTAACTTACAAATATTTTGGCGTCTTGTTAACATTTTGCGACACAAGAACATTGGAGCTTAATCATAAAATCACAAAATCACGACGAATCAGCACATCATCACTATTATAATTATTATCTTTGCACAAACTTATCACACTTTTGCAAATATGCTGAACATCATACTTAAGGACATTCCGGAAGTCAGAGACAACTTGCTGCCCCTGACATTTACCCGCCCGGTGGCAGACATAAGGATAGGCATTCTGACAATCAGAGGCAAATGGGAATCCTTTCTCCCCGGCGTATATTCATATTTGACAGAAGATTACCTTGCACAGAAGTTTCCATGCATATCCAACCCCGATGGCGACAACATCATTATTTCCTCGCACTTCTCACCTACCCCGACTATAGTGGAAGGGATAAGCAATCTGCGCATCGGTCAGGCGCTGTCGTACCGCGGGGAAATCATAGCGGCAAGAGGAGCAACAGACCGGACAGACTTTGAGCTGATCGAAGTTGACGAAATTCCGCTATGTATCAGAAACCTCTACGACATCTTCATACACAACGGGGTGGTTCTTGACTTCGACTTCAGGATTCTAACCGAAGGGCGCGAATCTCAACCCATAAGCAATACCAATATTATTATCGGAGACCGCTCACGTATATTTATAGAAGAGGGAGCTACCGTTGAGGGAGCGATAATCAACGTCAATGCCGGCCCGGTTTACATAGGCCGCGGAGCAGAGATTATGGAAGGGGCATGCATCCGCGGCGGCCTCGCCCTTTGCGAGTATTCTGAAATAAAGATGGGAGCGAAAATATACGGAGCCACCACCATCGGCCCGCACTGCAAGGTCGGAGGTGAAATCAACAATGTTGTCATGTTCGGCTATTCCAACAAAGCACACGACGGATTCCTCGGCAACGCAGTTATAGGAGAATGGTGCAATATTGCCGCAGGATGCGTCGCATCCAACCTCAAAAACGACTACACGGAAGTGAAACTCTGGAACTACCCATCGCGTCGATTCCTGCGCACTGGTCTTCAGTTCTGCGGACTCATCATGGGCGACCACTCTAAAACCGGCATAAACACCATGATAAACACCGCCACCATACTCGGCGTAGGCGTCAATATCCACGGAGCCGGCTATCCGCGCAATTATGTCCCATCGTTTATGGAAGGCTCTACTGCGGGCCTATATGAGGTGCCTATCTCAAAATTCTTCGAGACAGCCCGCAAAGTCATGGCGCGACGCAACATCACGCTCACTCAGATTGACATGGACATGTTCGAGACACTCTATCGCATCACCGACGAGTTCAAATAATCAGAGGTCTATTTTGCGGGTATGCTTGCCGGCACCGGCAAAGCGGCGCCAAAACTGATGAACACTGCGATAAAAAGCTCTGAGCCGGAGCCAAAGCGGAGATGGCTCAACTACAATATCCGTCGACAGAGTATCAGCCATGGTCATTATCTCAGGCTCGTCGCCAAACTGCTCCGGATATATGACTATGAGATTGTTTTGAGCAAAATACTTCTGCAGAAATTCAGGAAGCGTGTCAAGCTCACCTGTGTGACTCACTGAAGCGCGCCGCGCATTGACTACAACAAATAGGTCATCATCAAGAATCTTGTTGGCAAGGAGAATAAAATCATCCCACTGCTGCATTGTGCGATATTCCGAGCGCACCCCGAAACGCCCACGGGCAAGCACCGTCGCTATAGCCTTGCGAGTCTCGTCATAACAGCAGAATATGAGACGACACCCCAATTGCGAGGCAAGACTACCCAACGAGCAAACCCACGCCGCAAAACCGGTTTCATACTGAGCCTTGTCTGGCACAGCCACCACTATGCGCGCAAGCGTGTTCACCGGAATAAAGCAGCGGCTGATAACAACCATTTTATTTGTAGCCCTCAGCAATTTTATCAGCTTATCGCCAAAAAAAGAATCTATTATAGTTGTGCGCCGGTGAAGACCGATAATTACCCTGTCGATATCCCTCTCTTCAATGGTATTGACAACACCCGTCACAAAATTCAAGTCATAGCGTTCAAGCGGAGTAATCCTCACATCAACACTGCTCGCAACCTGCTCGGCAACATCAAGTGAATTGCGACCTATGGCGCGTGATGAAGCGGAATTATCATTTCTCACATGCAGTGCGTACACCCTACCCTCCCTGCGCCCCTTCATCAGCAGCGCAAGGTCAACAAGCTCTCCGGCAGTAAGAGGATTTGCTATAGGTATAAGCACATTTTCCTTCTTCTGCCACTTACCCTCTTCAGCCGAAAGCTCATCATCAAGAGTCAACACCTTCAGTTTCTGAGCGGCGCGGCTAGTGCCGAGAGAAGACACGGTACACGTCACCAATATCATGATAACCGTGCCGTTGAGAATTACCTCATCAAAGAGCCCCATGCCGTAACCGATGGTAACAACAGCAAGCGCCACAGCCGTATGCGCATTACTCAACTGATACATTATCGAGCGGTCTATGCTTCTCATCCTGTAAGTAAGCTCTGTAAGCCATGCTGCAACCCACTTGGATGCCATGGCTACCGCACTCATGACGCCTGCCACATAAAGCGTATTCCATCCTCGGGTCACAACCCCGATATTTATCATCATGCCCACACCTATCAGAAAGTATGGAATAAATATCGCATTGCCCACAAACTCTATGCGGCCCATAAGCGGAGACCGGCCGGGAATATACCTATTGAGTACCAGACCGGAAAAAAACGCGCCAAAAACACCCTCTATGCCCGCCAGCATAGCGAGCTGAGCGGCGAGAAACATCATCGACAGCACATAGATGAACTGAAGGATATTATCATTCCACCTCTTGAAAAACCAGCGCGTGATTCTCGGATAAACATATATTATCGCAAGACAATAAACGGCGAGACTGCCGAGCAGGCGAAGAGTGCCGCCTATACGGAATTCTCCTTGACGAAACACGCCTACAACAGCCGCAAGAACGATAAGCGATCCGAGCACCGTAAATATTGTGCCGGCGATAGCGATTACAACCGGCGACGACCGGGTGAGACCGAAGCGCGACACTATAGGATAAGCTATGAGCGTATGCGCGGCAAACATCGATGCCATCAGCACCGAAGTAAGAATATCCACCCCAAGCAGAAGATGAGAGGCTACAGAACCGAGAACCATTGGCACCGCAAAGGTAAATAGCCCGAACACAAACCCCTTGCCGATATTCTTCTTCAGGTGATACATATCTATCTCTATTCCTGCAAGAAACATGAGATAGAGGATGCCCACCTGACCGAAAACCTCAAAACTCATATCACGCGCCAGCAGATTCACCCCGTATGGCCCAACTATCACACCCACCACTATAAGCCCTATCACGTATGGAATCTTGAGCTTATTGAGAAGGATGGGCGTGAAGAGGATAATCAACAGCACCGTCAGAAATATCGGCACCGGTGATGTCAGAATAGGGGTCGTCGCTTGAATCGCAGGCACGGTCATTACTTCCTCCAGCCGTGAGCCAACATATACTGGGCTATCTGCACCGCATTGAGAGCGGCGCCTTTCTTAATCTGGTCGCCAACAACCCAGAATGACAGACCGTTGGCATTTGCAAGGTCCTTGCGTATGCGCCCCACAAACACCGGATCTTTCCCGGCTGCCTCCAACGGCATTGGATATTTCTTTTCAGCAGGGTTGTCTATCACTACAAGACCTTCTGCCTTGCCGAATGCAGCACGAGCCTCATCCACACTGACCGGACGCTCGGTCTCGACCCAGATAGCCTCCGAGTGGGCGCGCATCACCGGCACTCGCACGCACATGGCGCTCACATCGAGGTCGGACTCATGCATAATCTTCTTGGTCTCGTTAAACATCTTCATCTCTTCTTTGGTGTAACCGTTGTCGGTAAACACATCCACGTGAGGTATCAGATTATATGCGAGCTGATAGGCAAATTTATTGACGGTAGCCTTTTCTCCCCTGCCTATTTCGGCATACTGCTCCACGAGCTCATCCATTGCAGCGGCACCGGCACCGGATGCGGCCTGATAAGTCGCCACATGCACCCGCTTGATTTTGCTGAGATCATTGATAGGCTTCAGAGCCACCACCATCTGTATGGTTGTGCAATTAGGATTTGCGATAATGCCGCGCGGAGCGTCAAACGCATCCTGACCATTGACTTCGGGCACTACTAGCGGCACATCCTTATCCATGCGAAATGCGCTGGAATTGTCAATCATCAGCGCTCCGTGCCTGGTGATTGTGTCGGCAAACTCTATCGAGGTGCTGCCCCCGGCGCTTACAAATGCTATGTCTATACCCTTGAAATCATCATTATGACACAGCTCTTTCACTATATACTCCTTATTGCGGAATGTATATGATTTGCCGGCACTCCGTTTCGACCCGAAAAGAGTGAGATTGTCAATGGGGAAATTCTGTTCGTCGAGCACGCGGAGAAACTCCTGTCCTACCGCGCCACTTGCTCCTACTATAGCTACGTTCATCTCTCGTTTTTGTCTAATTAGTGAATCTATGTGCAAATTTACGAAAATATGGTGGAATCAGAGACCAAAAGCCGCTTTAACCGCGTCTACCATGTCTTCATTTTCCCAGGTGAAAAGTTCAACCTCACGCGAGATTTTATTGATGCCGCTGCCGAACGTCTTCACAACCTTGCGCGGCTCCCTGCCCATGTGACCATAAGCGGCAGTCTCCTCATAGATTGGCTCACGGAGTTTGAGACGCTTCTCGATAGCGTTGGGTTTCATATCGAAAAGCTCATTGACCTTAGCCGAAATCTCTCCGTCCGTAAGATCGACATTGGCAGTACCGCGTGTATTGACATAAAGACTCACCGGCTCCGCCACGCCTATAGCGTATGCCACTTGAACGAGAGCCTCGCGAGCCACACCCGCTGCCACGAGATTTCTGGCGATATGGCGGGCTGCGTATGCCGCGCTGCGGTCAACCTTTGACGGGTCTTTGCCCGAAAAAGCGCCTCCGCCATGAGCACCACGGCCACCATACGTGTCGACAACAATCTTTCTGCCCGTCAGACCGGTGTCGCCGTGAGGACCACCGATAACGAATTTGCCGGTCGGATTGACATGGAGCACCAGCTCTGAGTCAAACATATCACATATTTTCTGAGGCAACTTTGCTAGTACTCTCGGCAGAAGTATCGTAGCGATATCGTTTTTTATCACTTCAAGCATCTTTTCTTCGGCAGCAGCCTGTGACACCCCCTCGCCTGACGTTATGAATTCATCATGCTGAGTGGAGAGCACGATAGTGTGCACCCTCACTGGCACATGCTCGGGAGAATACTCTATCGTCACCTGACTCTTGGCATCGGGGCGCAGATATGTCATAACCTTGCCTTCACGACGTATATCTGCAAGCTCGCGAAGCAGCATGTGGCTCAGGTCGAGAGCCAGAGGCATATAATTTGAAGTCTCGTTGCAGGCATAGCCAAACATCATTCCCTGATCGCCGGCACCCTGCTCCTCTTCCGTTTCACGGACAACACCACGGTTTATATCATCACTCTGTTCATGCAGCGCCGAAAGCACCCCGCAGGCCTGCGCGTCAAACTTCAGCTCACTGTTATTGTAGCCTATGCGATCTATCACTCTGCGCACAGCGCCTATGACATCAACAACAGCATTACTCCTCACCTCTCCTGCAACAATGACCTGCCCCGTTGTCACAAGGGTCTCGCACGCCACTTTGCTCTGCGGGTCACGCACAAGAAATTCATCAAGTACGGCATCGCTTATCTGGTCTGCAACTTTGTCGGGATGTCCTTCAGATACACTTTCTGAAGTGAAAAGATAGTTTTTTGAATCTTTCTTCATATTTCTTTCGGTTATTTGATTACAACGACATTTGCCACGCCTCCGCCATATCATGCCGTGGAGTCGATGGCAGGATGCGTCGCAATGCTTCGCCTTACTTTCCGAAAGATTGATGGAAGTCGCGGTTTTAGCATTTTTTCAAGTGGTTGCAAGCAGCCAAATTTCTCCACTATGCGCGCCGGCAATTATGCCGCGCAGCTATTTCGGGTGCAAAATTAATCCAACGGCGCGGGTTTACAAAAAAAATCCACGTCTTTAACAATGATTAGTGGTCGCCGTTCTCTTCAGTAATCTTCTCTGCATCGGAAATTCTTATCAGCTCCAGACGAGTGGCACTCCCCTTCACTATGGTAAACAGTTTGCCGTCTATCTCCATGCACTCGCCTTGAGTAGGAATCTCCCCGGCATTATGCAGGATATATCCGGCCAGAGTCTGGTAATCGTCATCTTCGGGGATATCTATATGATAGTTTTCCCTTAGATTCTCGATTTCTATGCGCCCCGAGCACTCGTAAACTCCCGGTTCTATCTCGCGCGCCATAGGACGAGATGTGTCATGCTCATCCTGAATATCACCGAATATCTCCTCTACCAAATCCTCGAGAGTAACCAGACCGGCTGTGCCCCCGAACTCGTCTACAACCACAGCCATGCTTCGCTTTTCTGCAAGCAATCTTCTCATGAGCTTGTTGGCGAGAAGGGTTTCAGGCGCGAAAATCACCGGCTTGAGATGCTCCTTCCAGTCACTCTCTGGAAAAAACAGCTCGCTGACATGTATATACCCAAGCACATTGTCAATATCCTCACGATACACGACTATCTTGCTTCGTCCGGAGGATGTGAACAGCGCACTCAGTTCTTCGCGTGTGGTACTATCGATATTCACCGCAACAACTTCGTTGCGCGGCAACATACAGTCACGTATATGAGTTGTGGAGAAATCAAGTGCGTTATGAAAAATCTTGACCTCAGTCTCCACCGGAGTCTTTGCCGGATTGACCTCGTCGATAGTTCTGTCAAGATAGCTGTTCAGATCACCCATCGACAGCATACCCAACCGCTGGTTGTCGGTCTTTATTCCAAATATCCTCATAAGCACTTTGGACAACCAGGTAGTGAACAATGACACCGGATACAGCACTATATAAAAAAGAAATACCGGAAGTGCGAAAACCTTCAGCGATATATTGGGATTGATACGAAAAATAGTCTTCGGGAAGAATTCGCCCGTAATCAGTATGACTCCGGTCGAAATAAGAGTAGACAGCACGAGTACCACCGCCTGATTGAGATGATAGCCTTCAAGCCAAGGCTCGATGAGAGCCGAAGCGCCCATTCCGTAAATCACAAGCATGATATTGTTGCCTACAAGAATCGTAGAGATAAAGAATTCTGTGTCAGAATAAAATCTCCCTATGATACGGTTTACCGCCCCTCCCTTCTTGACATCAAGTTCGGTTCTCACCCTGTCGGCAGTGACATACGCAATCTCTGTTCCGGAAAAAAGCGCCGAAAAAATCAGTGACACCACTGCAAGTATTATCCATGCTGTTATAGACATATATTATCTTAACGGTTTTATCGTTGTTTGAGTTGGAACAGTGCGCTGCGGACGCTGCGGATGCCGCTGCTGGGGCAACTTAGCGGGCGACTGTGGACGCACTGTGTCGGTCGGCGTTGTCGGCTGTGGCTGTGGCCGCGAGGCGCGCACACTGTCGGCGCGCACTCCGGTTGAATCGCCCGGAGCAGTCCCGCCCTTAAACTGCTCTACAGGCAAAATGGCGCTCACATTCTTGACATGAAACCGCGACATATTCTCATTGGACTCAAATCCGTAACCCTCCATTATGCGGTCTGCTCGGATAATCTGGATAAACGAATCAGAGTAGACAGATTGCTTGCGCTGGTCCCAAAACAATTGCTGGGTGAGAAATCTCTCTCCTGCCATATTTACGACCGCCACATTGCCGTCCAGACGCCATAGCTGCCTGTTTCTGAAATAAGTGGCGGAATCACAGTCCACAGTCGCTTCCTTATTGAAAAAATCGTCGTATCGTTCAAGATGCAGCGACTGCGGGAAAGTCCATTGAGGCTCATCCGACTCATCGAAAATATACCACACCGGAGCCGAAACCCTATAGCGGGTCACACCGGAATCCGATATGAGAGTACTCACATTGTGGGTAGTCATTGTCGGAGTGGTTTTCGGATTTATATCATCGGCATACACCTTGTCATCATCGCCGGAACATGAGCTGAAAGAAGCTCCGGCAACGAGAGCGGCAACGGCTATCACCGGCAAAAGCCGCAGACTGGCAGCAACTGAATCTTTCTTACTCAATCTTACGCTGGAAGAACCACAGATCATTGAAATTGATGCCGAGAGTGATATTGAAATAATTCTCCTTCAGCAAAGGATTGGGGGTTGCCTGCCGATGGCGGTATTCAAAGCCGAGATTTATAACGGTTTTGTTAGACAACGTCGGAAATCCGAAACCTAATCCGGCTCCGTACTCCTTGACATGATTATCACCTATCATCATATAGTCGCGGTTGTAAAACACACCGGCACGATATGACACTACTTCGAAATATCCGCCTCGGTCCTTGGGAATCCACTGCATGCCAGCTCCCACCTTCCATCTGTCGGCATAGCGGGTAGCGGGAAAATCTGACATTTTCGCAAATTTAGCTTTGCTCCACGGCTGATATGTGAAATCAGCTTCAACAAACCATCTGTTGCCGTGTTTGAAGCTGATACCGCCGCCCCATGTATCCGGCAATGAAAAATTATTGCGAAGGCGTAGAGTCTGCACGGTATCGGGAGTTTCGTTTGCGGTCACATCATATTTTATCACGCGCGCACGCCCCATAAGGTCCTTGCCGGGACTATACACAAGTCCGAGGCCGATGCTATTGTTGCGGTCGAGAGGAATACTGTACTGAATTCCGGCAAGCACGTGCCAGTCGCGCACCTGAACGACTTGCTCGAATAGCGCGGTAGAGCCGGTGCTGGTATATGCATAGATATCATTGACAGTTGTGCCAAACAGATATGAGAAGTTGACACCTACACTCAGTCCCTTGTAAATATTGCCGCTCACACCGACGTATGCCTGGTTGATTCCTCCCTGACCCTGGTGTGAATTCGTGCCGTTTTTAATTTCAGAGCCGAAAGAGTAGCCTACTGACGAATAAGGAAGCAGACCCACGCTTGCACCGATGCGCTTGCTGATGGGAAACTGCATGGTCAGATAATCAAGACCTCCGCCTTTCTGACTCCGCTTCGTACCGTTTTCATCTGATTTGATAAACGAAACATCCAGACCCATATCAAACAGGAAAGTCAGCGAATCTATGCGCGAATACGATGCCGGATTCATGACATTAATCTGTCGTCCGGAACTCATTGCATAGCCGACACCGCCCATCTGACGCTGGGCCGAAGTGGCGTTGTCGCCAAGAAGTCCGAATCCGAATTTGGAGTACGGACTCGTTGTCATCTGAGCTTGCACGGATGCCGTCCCGGCGATTGTTGCCACGACTGCGGCCAAAATAATCTTATTTATTCTCATTGTACAATAATATTCTGTTCAAACCTTTGCTCACGAGATCCGGCTCGACTTCAACATCGAAGTCACACAAAGCGCTCAGCTCCCGCGCCCATCCGCCGGTCATAACAACACGCGTGTTGCCGCCGAGATGGGCATGATAATATGATATAGCTCCGACTATTCCGTATATGGCGCCCAAAATCATGGCGGAAGCTGTGTCGTAGCCCATAAAAGTGTCATAATTCAACTCCCAAGGCACCTCCACTTTCGGCAGCCGTGCTGTAAAACGATGCAATGCCTCAAGCCTCATCCTCATGCCGGGCGCTATATTGCCGCCGAGAAAATGCCCGTCGGCAGAAACAGCATCATACGTCACAGCAGTGCCGGCGTCGACAACAAGCAAATTCTCACCGGAAAAACTAGCCCAGGCGCCCACCGCAGCTGCAACTCTGTCTGTGCCGAGAGTTTCCGGCGTGCGATAATCGATAGCTATAGGGAGAGACGTCTCGCTGGTCAGCCTCATGACCTTTTCAGTCAGCCCACCGACAGCCTCGACTATCCTGTCGCCCATTTCAGCCACCGAGCAGTACATAGCACCCTTTATGGCACCATGTTTTCGAACAAAGCGCTCAACTTCTCTGGCTGTGAGCTTCGTCTCGATTGCCATATCCACCAGTTCATCGTCGCGCCAAAGCGCCAACTTAGCTGCTGAATTGCCCTGATCTATTGTTAGGTATAATGACATTGCGGCGCAAAATTAGCAAATAGTGCACAAATATAGGCATTTAATCACGCTTATTTTTCTTTGCGCCCTCCGCCGCGCGGGGAATCATAATTGATGCGTATGCCTCTATAATGCCTCCGGCAAGAGTGAATGCCATCCAGTCCATGCGCCCGGCTCCCTTATAAAACATAAAGAAAGCACCGACGCAGAAGATAATTCCCGCCCACACTTCTATACGATAAAGCCGCTTGACGCGGAGTATCTGATACGGGCAGGTATTAAACGCCCTGCCGGCAAGCACGAGCACGGCCCCGACAGAGTAGACATATCTGAATGCATCGCCTTCAACTCTCAAGAGCGGCATGGCTGTCGCTGCCACTATAAGCAAAAGACCGGCTATAGCCATCCACTTCGCCCAGGTGCGTCCCTCCGGTCTGTCTACCGATGAATTATTTTTCATTCCACAATATAAATATCTTCATTAGCGCGCTGCATGTGATACTGCTCCCTGACTATGCGCTCCATGGTCTCGGGATCAGTACGAAGGCGCCTGTTGAGATTCTCGTAATAATCTATGGAATCGTTGCCTTCCATAATCTCCGCCCGCAGCCTGTCAATCTCTGTCTGATAATGATAATAATCCACCACAGAGTTCTCGCTGAAGAATAGCACGTATGCGACAACCGCCACCATAGCCATAAAACTCAGCCTTATATACCGCCGGCTCCAGCCGACTATGTCATGCAACTTTGAGTCCATGGCGCAAATTTAGCGATTTTCCCAATATTTTTTGTAATTTTGTAGACACTCACAACACTCATTAATAAATATGACGCAACCTTACATTGTTTCGGCGCGAAAATATCGACCGGCGACCTTTGACACGGTTGTGGGACAGAAAGCTCTGACCGCAACCCTCAAAAACGCTGTAAAGACCGACCGCCTCGCACATTCGTACCTTTTCTGCGGCTCAAGAGGAGTCGGGAAAACTTCTTGTGCACGCATTTTCGCCAAGACAATCAACTGCGAACACCGCACGCCCGAAGGAGAGGCTTGCAACGAATGCGACAGTTGCAGAGCTTTCAACTCCGGCACTTCTCTCAACATCATTGAACTTGACGCCGCGTCAAACAACGGCGTCGACGACATCAGGGCACTGACGGAGCAGGTACAGGTACCCCCATCGACAGGACGCTACAGAGTGTTTATCGTCGATGAGGTCCACATGCTTTCCGCTGCCGCCTTCAATGCGTTCCTGAAAACACTCGAGGAGCCCCCCGCCTATGTTATTTTCATACTGGCAACCACCGAGAAGCACAAGATTATACCTACTATCCTATCCCGATGCCAGATATATGACTTTCACAGAATAACTATCCCGGACATGATCGAACACCTCGCATACGTTGCAAAAAGCGAGGGTATCGAAGCTGAGGAAGCTGCGCTTAATGTCATTGCGCGCAAGGCTGACGGTGCCATGCGCGACGCTCTCTCCATTTTCGACCAGGTAGCGGCATCCTGTGCGGGCCATATCACCTACAAAGGCACCATCGACAATCTCAATATCCTTGACTATGGTTATTACACTCGCCTGCTTGACGCTTTTTTAGCAGGAGACGTGCTCACGACCTGGCTGATATACAAAGAAATCCGCGATGCAGGATTTGACTCGCAGTTTTTCATCAACGGACTTGCGGCTTACTTCCGAGACCTCATGGTCGCGAGCAATCCGGCTACAATATCTCTGCTGGAAGCTGGCGACGAAGCACGCGCGGCAATGGCGACAGCAGCAGCCAAATGCACGCCCGGATTTCTCTACCGGGCCATGGACCATTGCAACGAGGCAGACCTCAACTATCGGACATCGAGCGGCAAACAATTTCTGATAGAGCTGACGCTCGCAAAAATATGCCAATCACTCAGCCCCTCCCCTAAAGGCAGCGACGGAGAGGGGCGGTTAAAAACAATTGACGCTGCAAACACTTCTGCGGCTACAGCATCAGCACCCGTAGCCTCAAACACGACACCTGAGACAACAGCCACACCGCCCGCAGCCAGATCGGTGACAACTCCGCACACCCTCCCACCGAGAGCGGTACCTCCGACAAAAACTGTTCCCGGGGCGCAACAGGCAACCGCCAACGGCATAAGAACACCAAGGGTGTCGCTACGCACCGGAGTCATAAAGGACAATGCATCCGAGCAGCACCTGCCTCAGGGCGGCACAAGGTGCAGGGCATTCTCATCCTCAGAATTCATACAAGCGTGGAGCGAATATGCTATAAATCATCCTAAAGAGCATATCCTCTCCAACTCTATGCGCGCGTCAGTGCCGGAAACCACCGACAACATTCACTTTACAGCCACTGTTGCCAACGATATGCAGCTCGAGGTCATGACCGCAGCGCTTCCGGACATACTGCAATCACTCCGCAATGCGCTCGAAAACGACAACATTGAGATAAATATCGCCGTGACAGACAACCCCGTCAATGCAAAATACACACTAAATGACCGCGAGCTCCTTGCCGAAATGATTAAGGAAACACCATTTATCGCCACATTTATCGACAAACTCAAACTCAAATTAAGCTGAAAGACATATTATCACATTACTGATATGAAACACCTGACTGTTATAATCACTGCCATAATAATGGCGCTAACAACAACTTCATGCCAAGAAAACCGCGACCAAACAAATGAAGCGCTGCGCGATGCCGAAATAGCCCTTGACCAAGGCGATATGCGTACAGCCGCAAGCGTCACTCAACATCTGGTCGGAGACAAAAATCTGTCCGGTCTTACCCCACGGCAACTCGGCCGCCTGTCTCTAATATATATGCAGCTCGCGGATTCGTCTGACCATAGTAACCAGAGCGAGCACATTTCTTCCGCCACAGCTTGTTACCGCAAAGCCTATGAACTCGACAAAGACTCTGCGGCCGAATTTTACAACCAGGTCTCTCCCGAGCACACATCACGTGTGATGATGCTTTCAAATATCTCAGAGTCACTCGACACTCCATCAGACACCTTTTTACAGACTGTCGACACCGTGCCTGCCGACACAATCCACTGACAACAAACACCTGAAAAAGAATATGGACTGGCAACAACAACTGAATCAACTGCGCGATTCATTGCCCGAAGGCGACACTACCGCTGCTGAAAACGATACAGCTGAAACCGGGACGACACATCCGCGGCTCGACATAATTCTGGAGCGCAAAGGCCGTGCAGGCAAACAAGCCACGATTATCTGCGGATTCACTTGCGATGACGATGAAGTGAAGGAGATTGCATCTGCGCTGAAGAAAGCCCTGGGCACCGGAGGATCTGCAAGAGGAGGAGAGATACTTATACAAGGCGACCGCCGCAAAGATGTGCTTGAAGCACTGAAAAGCATGGGCATCAAAGCCCGAATCATTTGATTGCCCAGCCTTTTATGCTGTCTATCTACAAAGCCTCCGCCGGTTCAGGCAAGACATTCACTCTTGCCTACGAGTACATCAAGCTTCTGCTCGGATATAAAGATATTACGAGCGGCACATATTCCCTCCGCAAAAAATTCGACGACTCCCATCGCCATATTCTCGCCATAACATTTACAAACAAGGCCACCGAGGAGATGAAGCGAAGAATTGTGCTTGAGCTGTCACGACTCGCTGGCATGGAAGACACCAAAGAAAGTCCCTACGAAGGGATGCTGATTGAGGAGCTGCACTGCAAATCCGATGAGCTGAGATTGGCAGCGGGGACTGCGCTGCGCCACCTGCTGTTTGACTTCAACTTCTTCAACGTAAGCACCATCGACTCTTTTTTTCAGACCATCTTGCGCACATTTGCGCGCGAGGCGGAGCTCACCGGCAATTATGAGGTTCAGCTTGACAATTCCGAAGCCATAGCCGAAGGGGTGCACCGTTTTTTCAACTCACTGACAATAAACAGCTCTGACTCAACAACCAGACGCTTTATTAAGAGTATCAGCGCATATCTCATAGAGGAGTTCAAACGTGGCAAAAATATAATGCTTTTCAACCAGGACTCCAAGGCTCACGCTGACTTGCTCAGACTCATCAGCAACCTGAGCGATGAAACCTTTACCATGCGTTTCAATGAGATAATAGACTATTTCAGCGACCCCAAACGCATGGAGCTCTTTGACAATGCCGTAGCTGCAAGAGCGCAAAAGCTTACAGACCAATGCAAATCGGAGTGCGCCGACACCCTTACAGTACTTGCAACGCTGGATTCACTGCCAGTAAAAGGCAAATGCATCAGCCATTACTTCGTCAAGGCGCTGACCGATGGCGCCGCTGACGGCACAACAGATAGCTCTACTATCGAAAAGGTTGACACAAATGGAGCCGACGCAATCTACAACAAACCATTCAAAACATTCCTCGACAAGAACCCCGGCTATGCCCCGGACGATGCAGTTAAAAAAGCCGTAGACGCAATCCTTGCAGTGAGAAGAGAGCTCCCGCTGCTCAGGCAAATCCGCGCTAACCTCTTTCACCTGTCCCTCATGGCGAGGATTTATTCCTTCATCGAGGAATACCGGACAGAAAACAATGCCCTGCTTCTTTCCGACACCAACGGGCTCCTCAGAAGCATCATCGGCGAAGATGACGCACCTTTTATATATGAGCGTCTCGGGCTTTTGCTGCGTCACTATCTTATCGATGAGTTTCAGGACACTTCACGCCTGCAGTGGGACAATCTGCAGCCACTTGTAAAGGAGAGCATCGCCTCAGGCAACGATTCGCTCGTTATCGGCGATGAAAAACAGTGCATTTACCGTTTCCGCAACTCCGACCCCGGATTGCTGCAGAGCCATGTGGGCATTGCTTTCAGCGGCAGATGCAAGACCTTCGGCGACCGGCCGAGCGACAACACCAACTGGCGCAGCAGCGCGGATGTCGTGAACTTCAACAACACACTCTTCGCCGCACTCGCATCGCAGAACGGGCACGATGCAATATATGCCAATGTATGTCAGGCCGTTTCAAAAAAGCACCTCAATCACAAAGGATACATAACTGTCACACCGGTAGACTGCTCATCGGTCGACGAATATGCCGACACTGTTCTGCCGAAACTTGCACAGGACATAGAGTCACAGCTTGACGCCGGCTATGCGCCGTCACACATAGTGGTGCTTGTCCGCAACAAAAAAGAGGGACAAAAAATCATAGATTACCTCATTCAGAACCGCAACCCTGACAGCCCGCACCGCTACAGCATAATATCCGATGACCTTATTCCGGTATCCAAATCGCCGGCGGTCAGAATGATTATAAGCCACTTGCAGGCTATCTCCGAATCCGACTGCGGCGACAGACAAAACACGCGATATAAATCCAGGCGCGACACCGCCACAATGCTTGCACGCTATGAACTTGCTCTCCACAGCGGCGCAGATGCATCGCAAGCTATGGCCGCAGCGCTTGCAGATAATGAGATTAAGCCCGTCAGCGAAACCGGCGCCACAACTCTTACTGATCTCGTTGAGAATATCATTGCCTCTCTGCCCGAAGAAATGCTCACCGAGCAAAATTGCCACATCTGCGCCTTTCAGGACCTCCTTTGCGAGTACTGCGCATACGGGCTCAACGATGTGCAGAGTTTCCTCAAATGGTGGTACGCAACAGGATGCCGCAAGATAATATCCGCGCCCGAGGACCCCAATGCCATAAGAGTGATGACCATACACAAATCCAAAGGCCTTGAATTTCACTGCGTGCACATACCTTTTGTCAACTGGCAGGTACTTGATTTCAGAAGCGTGGAGTGGTTCGACACCAACGTGATTGAACATCTGTTTGACAAAACAATACTTCCTCCTCTGATACCGCTCACTCCGGGACAGTCGCTCAGCCACACCCCCTTCGAGCCACACTATAATGAGCGCTGTGCCGAGCAGACACTTGATGAGCTAAACGTACTCTATGTGGCGTTCACCCGGGCAAAAGACGAACTCCGTGTGCATTACCGCAGGGAAAACGGAGCGAATCTACCTATGGGACAACTTCTTGACGACACCATGACCGCCACCTTCATCCCTGGTGAGGACGGCACATATATTTTCGGTGAACCTACGCGATATCAGCCGGAACAAACACAACCCGCCATAGACGAACCGGCATCGGCCCAAACCATGTTGCCATACTTCAGCTACAATGTGCCTGACGGCAAGGAATATCTTGAGGTGGATTTGAATCCGGAACCGGAATTGTAAAGACACAAAAAAGGGTAAGCGACCTACATCGCACCGCTACGACCCGGTACCGCTGCTTCTGTCAAGACCTGACGGAGTTCCCGGGGAGCTGGTCGTGGAGGACTTACCCGCTGCAAAGGTAGCAATACTTTTCCATCCGCCAAAGCCCTGCCCCGAAAATCTCACATTTTATATATTAAAATCGTATCTTTGCAGAAAATAACCATCAATACCATTATGAAAAAGATAGCATCTGTGCTGGCAACTCTGCTTTGCGCTTTCGTTGCGGCAACTTCCTTGTCGGCAAACAACTCCAAGCCCTTTGTCGTGCCTGAACTCAGACAATGGACAGGCAAAACCGGACAGCTTATTCCTCAAGACGGAGCGTCAATAACCGTCGCATCGCAAAATCTTCTTGATGTCGCGCAGGCGTTTGCCGCTGACTACAAGACAATGTTCGGCAAAACTCTGCCCGTGAGCGTAGGCAAAGCCACTAAGGGTTCTTTTCATTTTTCGCTGAAAGCGGACAAAAAACTCGGCGCCGAGGGATATTCCATCGAAATTTCGGACAAAGTCACTGTCACAGCCCCTGAAACCGTCGGAGCTTTCTGGGCAACACGAACCCTCCTCCCGATCGCCGCGCAGAGCGACAATCACGCCCTACCC
>JAIDJW010000010.1 GCA_029052015.1 Paramuribaculum sp.
GATGTAGCCCCTATGATCAGAATATTCATATCTTAACTTAATTCATAGCTTATTTCAATTTATAGTCGGGTTCGATGTTGTGTTTCAGCCCGTCGTATTTCGGAGTCTCGATCTTGTTACCTTCGTCATCTGTGGAGTAAATTTTTACATTCTGACCTTGGGCATTCATAATGCTTTCCTCATTATTGGTGAAATATTCGGCATTTTTCAGAGCTTCCTTGCGGTCAACCTTCGAGTAATCGCCTTGCATATACATAGGGGTCATAATACGGTCGGTGCGTTCAAGTCCGGTTGCTATAAACGAGAAGCCGCCGTTGGCTTCGGCTTTAAGGATTAGACCGGGCAGTCCGTGAAGTTTCCAAGGGCCGAATGGCATCGGCAATTTCGGTGCAAACCATGCTTTCCAATGGCGGCCATGATAATCGCTTTCAGCCATTATACACTCATAACCGAGGACCGTTGCGGTAGAATCTTCCACAATCGTCCATTGCATTTCGGAAAGCGGCTCGGTGTAATATCCGTTATCTTCACCAAATTTATTGTAATGCGTCAGGCAGTCCTGTGCGAGGTCTGTGAAAACATAGCTGTTAGTCGGTTTGGTGGGACCTTTCGTCATGTCAAACGAGACTGAACCATCAGGCTCGACAGTCATACATGCTTTTTTGATTATCTCCATGTATTGAGCCTTCCCCTCCGGTGTCGATTTTAACGAATCCACCCAGAGGCTTAGGTCGTTGAAATACTTAGCTTCCGTTGTAGAAGCCAAAAGCGACATTTTGCCGGTGTTGATTTTACCGAATTTGTTGGGGTAAGATGAATCATAGCTGACAATGATTTCAGCCTTGTTCTGTGCCATAGCAGCTATCGCCACAAAGCAAACGATGATTGATGTGAGTATTGCCTTCATAATTCCTACTTCTGGTGTTTGCGTTTATAATTTTTGTGAGCGCGGATACCTATTATAGTTCCGATTACAGTTCCGATAAGAGGAAGAAAAATTAGTGGATTCATATTGATATGGTTTTACGTTATTTTCTGAGGGATATTGAGATTAGTAGCTCGCGGCCACGGAGCCAGCGCTGGCTCTCGAAGGAGGTAAGCTGATTGTATGTTGTATAGTTGTATGTGCGCTGATTGAAGATGTTGCTCAACGAGGCGGAGAGTTCCAGTCGCTTGTTGAGTTTGTAGATTACCTTTGTATCAAGCAGGAATACGTTTTTGAACTGGTCAGAGGTCAGTTCGTTACGGTAGTGTTCGCCACTGATGTGCCACTCCCATTTTTTGTGTGGCATGATGTTGAGCAGCAATTCGTTTTCCATATTGCGGAGCCACGAGGCGTTAATACCGTTCATGGACATACGGCTTGATGCCCACTCGAAACGATAGTCGAAACTGAGCCAACGGAGTGGCGAACCATTGATTTTCGCTCCGGCTGACCAAGAAGTGCCGACCGAATTTACCGAGCTGTTCTCCGAAATCAGGTGCGATTCATTGCGACTGAATGAACCGTTGATGTTTGCGCTACCTCGCATGAAATCAAGAGTTTTGCCGATGTTTCCGCTTGCCATAAGCATCTGCCCGTCGCTTTTTGCTGACGTATAGGAATAGACCACATAGTCGCCGTAAAGCTGCTGTGCTAAGGTATATGGATTATGACTCCACGATTGCATTACGAATGCATTGGCGAACAGTCCACGTCGGGTATGCTTATAAGAGATATTGGCAGACACGTTCTGCGATGTGGAATTATAGAAATCATCCACGCCCCGACGGAACGAGCGATAGTTTGTCATCACATAACCGGGTTGGATAAGGCTCAGATCCATTGGTGAACGTCCGGTGCCACCGCTCACGCTCATGGAAAAGCGGTTGTTTGGTTTCCAGTTCATACTGAGTGACGGCGAGAAATAGGCCTCGCTGCGGTTGGCGAGAGCCTTGTCGAAAGTATAATGAGCAAAGCTGACGGGAGCTCTGAGCGAGAAATTCACCCGTTTTACCCAATACTCGAATTTCGGGGTAGCATAAACAGTGAAATATCTTGTGTTCAGCACATTCGTCGTTTCTCCCGGTATTTCCTCGGGCATATCGGGTAAATCTGTGTTAAGCGTGCGGAAATATCCCTTGACACCTCCTTCAAGACTGATTGTGATACCCTTGACAGAAAAGGCGTATGCCGTACTCTCGTGGGTGTAAAACGCATGGTCTTTTACGTGTTGACGCATAAGTTCGTCATTTATCGACACAGAAAGGGTCTGAGGGAGTGATTCCCATTCGTTCTTGCTAATGAAGGTTACGAGATGTTTACCGTTGAAACGCTTGATGATTTTGAAATCATTGCCTACATAGTAGTCGGGTAGCGACGCTGTCTGGTCGTTTGGCAATGAGCCTGTGACACCGGGGCGCACATCATCCCAGTCGATGTTGGTTTTCAGGGTGTTGTTGATGAACGCAGTCTTTTGGTTCAGTTCATAGATGAATTTGCCCGACAGGGAGTGTGAGCGGTCAA
>JAIDJW010000100.1 GCA_029052015.1 Paramuribaculum sp.
CCATACGCATCACCGTGTCCTACATTAGCTACCTCACACAGACCCGCACTTTGGTTGAGCCTAAAGGCGAACTGACAGTAAACGTCAGAATGCGTTCGGTCGAAAAACAGCTTGACGAGGTTGAGGTGGTAGACATACGGAAACAGACTGACGCCATGCAGCGCCTCGGAGTGAGGGAATACCGCCGCTCTTCCGGCGACCCCACGGGGGGCAGCATCGAATCTATGCTCTCCACTATGCCGGGAGTTACCGGCGCTTCCGAGCTGTCCGGACAATATTCCGTTCGTGGCGGCTCATACGATGAGAATGCCGTTTATCTCAACGGCTTCGAGCTTGTGCGCCCTCAGCTTGTGGGCAGTTCGGCCCAGGAGGGGCTGAGCATTCTCAACCCGGAGCTGACTAAATCCATCAACTTCTCCACCGGTGGTTTCGGCGCACAGTACACCGACCGGATGTCCTCAGTTCTTGATGTCACCTACCGTCGTCCCGAGCGCACGGAAGGCACACTTGCTCTCAGCCTTATGGGTGGCGAAGCCTCTTTCGGCACCGGCTCGCGACGCTTCGCCCAGCTACACGGAGTGCGCTACCGCCGAAATTCGTCACTGCTCTCCACTACCGACACTAAAGGAGAATATGACCCCGATTTCTTTGACTGGCAATCGTATTTTGTGTTCAATCCGTCGTCGCGGCTGAAGATTACGCTTATCGGAGATGTGAATCTGAGCAACTACCGCTTCAAACCTGCTGACCGTACAACTAATTTCGGCACACTTAACGACGCCAAAAGATTCAAGGTATATTTCGACGGCAGGGAAAAGGACAAGTTCACAAGCTGGTTTGGCGGCACAAGCGTTGACTGGCGCATCAATCCGTCCTCCACTCTGTCGCTTCAGTTGTCGGGGCAAAGAGTAGACGAACTTGTTGCCTACGATATTTCCGGAGAGTATTGGCTTGACCAGGCAGGCACCGACGGCTCCGAAAGCGGCACTATCGGTGGCGAACTTGGAGTGGGACGCTACCACGACCATGCCCGAAACAGGCTCAAGACCCATATACTTACTGCGGCTCTACGTGGAATAACAGTTGTGAAATCGAACTCCATCACCTACGGCGCCGACATCAAAAATCTGTCGATGGACGAAAATTCGCGCGAGTGGGAGCGCCGCGATTCAGCGGGCTTCTCCCTGCCCGTCAGTAGCGGGCAGCTTAGGGTTTTCTATTCGTCAGTGTCACGCAACAAGCTGAGCACGCTACAGACATCTGTCTATATTCAAGACAATCTAAAGATAAACGGCGACTACGGTTATCTCAATCTCAGCGGCGGAATAAGGGCCACATACACCGCGTTCAACAAAGAGTTTATCGTAAGCCCGCGGGCACAGGTCGGCTTCGTGCCGGCATCAAACACCCGATGGGCATTCAGATTCGCAACAGGCCTGTATCATCAGACTCCTTTCTTCAAAGAAATACGCCGCGCTGTCGAAATCACTCCCGGAGAATACACAGTGGAGCTCAACCGCGACATTAAATCGCAGAAAAGCCTGCAATTCATAGCCGGAGCCGACTTCACCTTCAAGGCATTCAACCGACCGTTCAAGCTCTCCGGCGAAGCGTATTACAAGATGCTGTCCGACCTGATACCCTACGAAATCGACAATCTCAAGATAACCTATTCGGGCATAAACGAGAGCAAAGGTCATGTGGCGGGGCTGGATATGAAACTTTTCGGACAGTTTGTGCCCGGAAGCGACTCATGGTTAAGCATCGGGCTTATGAACTCCACCGAAAAGCTCAGAGGCGTCAATGTGCCGCGCCCAAACGACCGCCGCTACAGCCTGTCGCTGTATTTCACCGATTATTTCCCTAAAATTCAGAAACTAAAGCTAAGCCTCAGAGGTGTTTTCATGGACGGCCTGCCACAGAGCACGCCCCACGGTAGCCGCGACGAAGGATATTTCCGCACTCCAGCCTACAAACGAGTGGACATCGGCCTGTCATACGGGCTCCTCACCGCCGACCGCGCCGACAACACCCTGCCATGGCTCAGAAGCGCATGGATTGGAGTGGACATTTTCAATCTCTTCGACATATCAAATGTTGGCAATTACTATTGGGTCAGCGATGTGAACAATATCGAGTACGCCGTGCCCAACTATCTCACCCGACGGATGATAAACGTCAAGCTATCACTTGATTTTTAACTCCTCAGGCTATCCGCTACCTTGCAGCAGAAATTTGACAGCGTCACCGGCATACGGTCCACGAGCCAGAAAGCCACTCTGAGATAAAGCGGCATTTGCCTGAGCGACATTATAGCGCCGTTTACCTCCGGAAATGTCTCTTTCCACTTGGCTACGTCCCTGTCGGCACTCCGCAGCAGCTTGATTTTGGCATTAAATTTCATAAGGTTGAGAAAAGGCGCGTATTTTTCATCCAATCCTTTCTCGTCAAACCATTTTTCAAGCAGCAGCGCGCACATCAGGCGCTGGCGAAGTACAATGTCGCGGTGACTGCGCGACAATGAGACCTTGCTTTGATTCACACTGTAATGATACAACGCTGCCGCCACATGGCTTATTCTATCTGTCATCGCCAAAGCGCGCGCGCTCACACTCACATCGTCCCAGCAGTCAATACCGCTGACAGGCATTATTCCCCCCGATTCAAGCAGCTCACGGCGTATCAGCTTGTTCCACAAGCAAAAATAAGCAGTGGTAAGCGGCATCCGGTTAAGTCCCAACCTTTTGCTATTGAGCCGAATCGGCTTCGGCTTCTTACCCGGTGAATCTATAAAAAAATCGCATACCACTATGTCAGAGTCATCTTTTCTCGCTCTGCCAAGCATTGTCTGTATAGCGCCGGCAGCAAAAACATCATCCGAATCAAGCCGGGCAAGATACTCTCCCTGAGCAGACTTCATCCCCTGCGCCTCAGCTGCGGCGGCTCCCTGCCTGAACGGATAGGTCACAAACCGCAGTCTGCGCCCGAACTCCGGATGCATCGCCGCATAATATTGCACAATCTCCACGCTGCGGTCTGTGCTGCCGTCATTTACGAGCACAAACTCTATTTCCTCATCACATTCCTGAGCGTCAAGCGAAGCTATTGCCCGCTCTATAGTAGTCTCGGAATTATGAAACGGCATTATTACCGAAACAGCGACAGACATTCAGAGTGTGTTAAAAAACGTAGCCTATAGAAATATTAAAGACACCCGAGTTATAATCTTTAGTCCAGCGGTATTTGCCTTCAAAGCCGAGTTTCATAGTGGGCTTGACATAGTATTCTATACCGGCTCCGATATTCAGTCCAAGGCGATCGATACGGCTTTTGGCATCGTCATTATCTTCTATCTCAATTCTCCGGTGGATATTCCACGAGGTGTAATTCAAACCTGCGAGAGGATACACAGCAGCTTTTTCAGACCCGAATCTGAAAGGCATGTGAGCGTTAAGATTGATAGAGGTGGCATCCGTGCCATTGTTTCTGAAAGAATAGTCGATATCGGGAGCTATCCTGAAATAGTCACTGAATGAATACTGAAAATATAGACCGGCTACAGCAGATTCGTTTGCTGTGGTGTATCCGCCGCGCAGACCCACACTCTTCTCGCCCTTTCCAGCCCCTTGACACGGCAACGCGCATACAGACAGAGCAAGCAGTGCGGCTGCAGCCGCTATCCTGAATTTCGAAATCCTGAAGTTTTTGACACTCATAAGTCTTTAATAGGTGCAATGTGATGAATTATGTTGAAAAGTGAACACAAATATAAGCGTTTCTATTAAACAAACCAATCCCTCCCCTCTAATGTTTTAGCGAAAAGAGCTAATTTTGCACATTATTGAATTACTTGATGATATGACAAACGGTTTCATTCGTGTTGCGGCCGCCACCCCCGATGTAAAAGTGGCTGATATTGAATCCAATGTCGATTCGATTCTGACACTCGCTCAGACTCTTCTTGACAAAGGCGTGAAAATTGCCGTTTTCCCCGAGCTTTGCGTCACCGGCTACACTTGCGGCGACCTTTTTCACAGCAGCCTGTTGCTTGAAAAAGCAAAAGAAGGCATCGACCGAATCGCTACATGGACTCTCACCCATGACATCGATCTTATTGTCGGCGCTCCTCTCTTGACGGGCGATTCGGTGGCAAACTCCGCAGTGTTTATACACCGGGGTATTGCCGACACTGTCATCAAAACATATCTTCCGGAATACAACGAGTTTTATGAACGCCGGTGGTTCGTTCCCGCTCCGAAAGAGCAAAAAGCAGTGTTTTCCACCCGCGGAATCAATATCGGCATTGAAATCTGCGAAGACCTATGGGTACCCGCTCCACCCTCCTCCACTCTTGCGATGCAAGGCGCGGAAGTAATATTCAACCTCTCGGCATCCGATGATGTGATAGGCAAATATGCCTATACCCGAAGCCTGATATCACAGCAGAGCGCCAGGTGCATCTGTGGATACGTATATGCTTCTGCCGGTCAAGGAGAATCTTCCACCGACCTCGTATTCTCACCCAAGACCTTTATCGCCGAAAACGGCTCTATTCTGCAGGCTAACGACAGATGGAACCCCGCCGACAACTGTTCGATAGCCGATATTGACATAGAAGCATTGAGGCGCGACAGGCTGCACATCACATCCTTTGCCGCCTGCGCGCGACGCAACGGCATAGAAGCCGGCGCCATCCCCACCGACGGCGGCAAATGGGACAACAACTACCTGCCTGCAGGCCGAATCATCGCTCCCCGACCGTTTGTGCCGGCTGATGACAAAAGCATCGACGAACGATGCACCGAGATAATAAATATCCAGACCTCCGGACTTGCAACAAGACTGCGCGCCATCAATTGCAGGAAGATAGTTGTCGGAATCTCCGGAGGCCTCGACTCAACTCTCGCGCTCCTTGTGGCTGCGCGCACTTTCGACACACTCGGCATAGACCGTGCCGGCATTATCGGAGTAACCATGCCCGGATTCGGCACAACAGACCGCACATACGACAACGCCCTTGAACTCATGCGCGCGCTCGGAGTCACAATCCGCGAGATTCCTATCGCCGCCGCCGTGATGCAGCATTTCTCCGACATCGGCCATGACAAGGACGTGCACGATGTCACCTACGAAAACTCGCAGGCCCGCGAGCGCACGCAGATACTTATGGACATCGCCAATGCTGAAAACGGCATTGTGCTCGGCACCGGCGACCTGTCGGAGCTTGCCCTCGGATGGGCGACTTACAACGGCGACCATATATCAATGTACGGAGTCAACGCCGGAGTGCCCAAAACCCTTGTGCGCTATCTCGTCAACTGGTTTGCGACGCGCGCCGACAGCCCCGGGCTGAAAAGCACCCTGCTCGACATCGTAGATACTCCTATCAGTCCGGAGCTTATCCCAGCCGACTCCAAAGGCAACATCAAGCAGAAGACCGAAGACCTTGTGGGACCATACGACCTCCACGACTTTTTCCTCTACTACACCCTGCGCTACGGATTCAGCCCCCGGCGCATATATTATCTCGCACGCATAGCCTTCGCAGGACAATTCGACTGCGCCTTCATCCTCAAATGGCTGCGCGTATTCTTCCGACGCTTCTTCGCCCAGCAGTTCAAGCGCTCCTGCCTGCCTGACGGTCCGAAGGTAGGCAGCGTGTGTCTGTCGCCCAGGGGAGACTGGCGTATGCCCAGCGACGCCTCCTCCGCACTATGGCTTAAAGAAATTGACTCCCTCCAGGCATAATACCCATAAGCCCGAAACACACAAAAAAATCCCGCAGCAGCGGGATTTTTTTTGTGTGTAGTATGACAGGTTTTATCAGTCACGGATAGGCTTGTACTCCACAAACGCCTCGATAGCCTCGTAGGAGGCGAGTCCGAGCCCCTCGTAGAGCTGGGCGGTGCCGCGGTTGCGGTCCTCGGCACGCTGCCAGAAGAGGCGGTCGTCATCGCCCAGGAACGGAGCATTCTCCATCTGACTCTGATGTTTGAGGATAGAGTTGCGCTTGAATCGAAGCTCCTCGGGGCTGATAGGCACAGCCATTTCGATGTGGTCGATTTCCCATTCCGCCCATGCGCCGCGATACATCCATATACGGCAATCCTGCATCCACGGCTCATCCTTCAGCTCATCCACTGCCGCAAGAACAGCGTCGGTGCACACCTTGTGGGTGCCGTGCGGGTCGGCGAGGTCGCCTGCAACGAATATCTGGTGAGGCTTCACATCTTCAAGAAGTTTCTTGACGATGTCGACATCGCGCTCGCTCAGGTCACCTTTCTTTATAGTGCCGGTTTCATAGAACGGCAGGCGCAGGAAATGTATGTTCTGCGGCTTTACGCCTATATAATTGCATGCTATGGTTGCCTCCGCCTGACGAATCATGGTCTTGATTTCGCGGATATCGGCGGTATCCATATCGCCGGCCTTTTTGCTCTTGAGGAATTCATGCACCTCGTCGGAGAGCTTTTTGTAGCCCTCGCTGTTGAAGCCGAACATCGGAGCAATCTTGTCCATCATAAGGAAGTAGCGCACCATATCCTCGTCACCCACGGCAATATTGCCGGAGGTCTCGTAAGCCACATGCACATCGTGCTTCTGGTCAACGAGGCGTTTGAGAGTGCCGCCCATGGAAATCACATCGTCATCGGGGTGAGGGCTGAACACAATCACGCGCTTGGGATACGGATTTGCTCTCTCGGGGCGATAAGTATCGTCGGCATTGGGTTTGCCGCCGGGCCAACCGGTGATAGTGTGCTGCAGGTCGTTGAATATCTTGATATTCACATTGTATGCCGAGCCGTAGAGAGCAAGCAGTTCGCCAAGACCCCAGTCATTGTAATCCTTGTCGGTGAGTTTGAGGATGGGCTTGCCTGTCACATGGCAAAGCCACACGATAGCACGGCGTATGAGTTTGTCATTCCATTCGCAGGAGGTCACCTTCCAGGGCTGTGATATGCGGGTGAGGTCCTCGGCTGCGGGAAGATCAACAACAACTTTCGCATGAGCATGGCCCTGAAGGAATGATGCGGGCACATTAGAGTTTGCCGGCTCCTCGACAGTCTTCTTAACAATAGACGCGCGGTTTTCGCCCCATGCCATAGTCAGCACGCGGTCGGCCGACAGTATGTTGGCAATACCGAGAGTGATGGCAGTGGTGGGAACAACCTCGCACTTGTAGTCGGAAGACACATTATGGCGGGTTTCGTTGCCGAGAAGAACAAGACGGCAAAGGCTCGTGTCGGGAGTGCCAGGCTCGTTGAACGCCAGCGAACCACTCTGACCTATCTCACACACGGCGAGGTCAAGGCCACCCTCGTCCTGAATAGATTTCTCGTAAGCCTTGCAGCACTGGAACATATCCTCTTTTGTGACATCGGGGTCAAAAGTGCGGATATTCTCCGGCTTGATATTCACATGGTCAAGAAACACCTCTTTCAGGCGGCGCAGTGTGCAGGGACCATCAGGAGTGAGAGGAAAGAATTCGCTGAGAGAATACACTATCACATTCTCAAAGCTGACCTTGCCGGCTTTGTAGAGGTCTATAAGGGCAGCGTACGCGCTGTGGGTGCTCACGCCTGCTCCGAGAGCTATCACGCATTTGCCTTTTGCATCAACATTGCGGTTGATAGCCTTGACCATCTGCTCCGCAAGATACTCGCTGCCGGCATTGGCGGTCTCGAATATACGGGTGTAGATTTTCTCTTCACGGGTAAGAGCTGCAAGCTCGATTTCATCCTGCGGGTCGTAGTAACGGCGCGGAATCCGGTCGAGCTTGATTTGTGAACTTAGGTTTGTTTTCATTTAAGCGGTATTTTTAGATTTATTTTTTACTAACGCAAATATACGCTTTATTTTACACTCATACCATCGCAAACTGCCGATTCATAGCCCTGTTAAGTATTTTTATAGATAAGCCGCGCCAAAGACTGAAATCCTTGGCGCGGCTTTTATGTCGTATAGAGTTTTCTGACTCCTTATTTCTTCTTGCGGTTGCCGTAGCGGCTCATGAACTTGTCGACGCGGCCTGCAGTGTCGACGAGCTTCTGCTTGC
>JAIDJW010000101.1 GCA_029052015.1 Paramuribaculum sp.
CTGGAAGTTTGAGTCTGCAGCCATAGCGGTAGTATTTTTAAGAAGTGACAAATAGTAATTAAGAGTTATGCTTTGGGGTTTGCCGGACACCCGTGAGAAGTGTTCCGACAATGCAAAATTACTCCAAAAACTACCGTTGCAAGAATTTCAAAGTTAACGTGTGTTAATTCTGTTACGCAGCTGTTACAAGCGCAGGTATAATGTTGAGTATCAATATTCTTAATGCTGGTGTCTTTGCCGTCAAAAGATGAATAGTAGCGCAACAATGCGGACCGGAGGCTTGAGCTCTGCCCCTGCCGCCATTATCATCTCGCGACCCGCAAGTGGTCTTGAAGAGAGTGAATACAAAAAAATATGCTGAAAAGCGGACTTTTTAGTACCTTGCGCTCTCTTATATAATATATGTTCACAACAAACTTCATACGCAACCTTACAGACTATATGGAGGCGCGCAAGCAATCGCTTTTTCGCTATGTCTGCTATCGCATCGGCAATCCGGCTGATGCTGAGGACCTGTTGCAGGAAGTTTATCTGCAGATAGCAGATGCCCCGGAGCGTAAGGTCGAGAATCTGGCGGCATACGTTTACCGCACGCTCTCAAATGCCTGCTCCACGTATATAAAGATGAGGCGGGAATGTCAGGTGGCTCTTGACTGCGAGGAAGTGATGGCGCTCAGTGACGAAACTTCTGACTTTGAAGAGGAATATCGGCGCATCGACAGGCTCCTGTCTTCTATTCCGTCTGAGCAGAGCGAGGTCATTAGGCTGAAGATTCATGCGCAGATGACCTTTGATGAGGTTGCGCAGGCGGCTTCCATAACGGCATCCACCGCCAAACGGCGATATTATAACGGACTTGAATTGCTCAGACAAAAACTCAAAGATATATGACACTCTCCGAATTTGATGACAAGGATTATAAAGATGTGCTGGAGGCTATAGAGCCTCACCATGTGCCGGTGACCGCCATGCGTTTTCGTCGGCGCGGGCAACCATCAGTGTTTCTGCGCGCTTTTGCCCGCGTTGCTGCAATTCTTGTGGTTGGTATTGCTGTGGGCATGGCTGTCAGTCGCCCGGACACCACTATGGCATCTGACAAGGTGGCGCAGCTCGGACTGCAGCGCCTGCATGAGGCAAGCGGATGTGACATTGAGTTCAACGCACGTCTGCAGCCATCCACTCCCCACCGACCGTTCAGACTCTCGCCTGCCGGGCGTATGACTCCGGTGAGCATGACATATGCCCGCACCGGCAATTCATCGTCAATAACCTGCGCATGGACATACGGCGGGGCAACCAACACTCTCGAGCTGCGCGGCGACAGCTGCGTGCTGACCTGCGGCGGAGTGCGCCAAGACGCGCAGGCAGGTGAGGCTCTTGCGGTGCTCGACAAAATGTTTAATTCCAACTATGCATCGCTTAAGAAATGGCTGGGGATAGAAAACGCGAAGCTGACCAAAAACGGCGACAAGATTACTGTAAACTTCAAGGCTGCGAAGGAAAAAGTGGATGTCACCATGGATTTCTCTGACAATATGGGGCGAATTGTGGCGCTTAAAGTGTATGATGCTTCGGTGAGTCCGCGGCTGCTGATGTTTGAAACCATCTCAATAAAATATAACTTATGAAATATCTGTGTGTTATTGCTGCGGCTTTAGTCTGCGCGGCGTGCTCGAAGCCGCTTAATGTAAAGGTTCTCGAAACAGATTCCTCGCGGATACTGGTAGTGGACGAGGGTAATGTGACTGAGGAACGCGATATAAAGCTGAGTGATTTTGCCGACGATTTCCGCATAGTGCGCTTTGACAATGACGAAAAGGCTTTTTTCTCTCCCGGCTTGCCGGCGATTTCCGAGAACTATATAGCCGCCGGCAATGATCCGGTAAAGCTCTTTGACCGCAACGGCAAATACCTGTGCGACGTCGGAGCGATAGGCAATGGACCGGGAGAATATGCGGTAGGAGTGTATGACCGGCTTATTGACGAGTCAGATGGCAAGATTTATCTGACAGACTTTGTGCGAAGCGCAAAATGCTATGATTTGCAAGGCAATTTTCTTTACGATGTGGAACTCGGAGGACGTCTGAATAAAGGTAAGTTGTTTAAAAACACTGACGGCGCTATGTCAATAGTACATCTGTGTTTTAAAAACGATGCCAGTCCCTTTGTTGCCGCGAGCTTCAATTCGACGATGGGGGAGGGTGACACGGTGCGCTATGCGTTCGCGCCGCAGCTGTCGTGTGACTTCGACTCTCCGGAAGGGGAGGCGATAGGGTTTAACAACGAGGTGTGGAGTTTCAGATGCGTTCCAACCCCGTCGTTTCACACCACTTTTAATGACACACTCTACCACTATGACGCCACAGCCAACAGGCTTGACGCGGCTTTTGTCCTTGACATGGACCGCGAGCGCAAGGGCGACGGCTATTTCGTGTATCAGGAGCTGCCGGGCCATATCATCGCCAATATTGTCGGCGGCAACAACCGCGGCAAAATCCTGGTCGACAAAAATACTCTTGAAGCGTGGCGCATCAGCAGGAGGGTAAACGATTTCTTTTTCAATACCGAAAATATGGGGTGGAACATGCGCGACGGCTATGCTTTCGGTATGTATGAGCCGCTTGAGCTGCAAGAGGAATTGCAGAAAGCCATTGACGAAGGGGAGATTGAGGATGGGCTCCTGCCGGAGGTGACCGGATTCATGGCCACACTGCATGAAAACGACAATAATGTGATGATAGTGGCGCGGTTGAAAAAATGAGTGATTGAAATCGGCGTGGAAGGGTGAATATTTCAAAAATAATGACTATCTTTGCGTGCAATAAAATTCTAAGACTTATCAGTTATGTCGTTTATTGCAGATAGAGTAAAAATGGACGGGCTGACATTTGATGATGTCCTTCTTATTCCCGCCTACTCGGAAGTGCTTCCGCGCGAAGTCAATCTCAAAACCAAGTTTTCACGCAACATTGAGCTTAATGTGCCCCTCGTGTCGGCTGCCATGGACACCGTTACCGAGGCACAGCTTGCTATTGCAATCGCGCGTGAGGGTGGTATCGGTGTGATTCACAAGAATATGCCTATCGCGGAGCAGGCGCGCCAGGTGCATGCGGTGAAGCGTGCTGAAAACGGCATGATTTACGATCCTGTCACCATCAAGCGTGGCAGCACGGTTGCTGACGCTCTGGCTATGATGGAGGAATTTCATATAGGCGGCATACCTGTTGTTGACGACGGCCGCAAGCTCGTGGGTATCGTCACCAACCGCGACCTCCGTTTCGAGCGCGACCGCAACCGTCCTATCGACGAGGTTATGACTTCACAGAATCTCGTGACAACACGTCAGAGCACAAATCTCGAAGAAGCTGCGCAGATTCTTCAGGAGCATAAAATAGAGAAGCTTCCAGTGGTTGACAGCGAGGGCCGTCTTGTAGGTCTCGTAACCTATAAGGATATAACAAAAGCAAAGGATAAGCCCAATGCCTGCAAGGACAGCCGCGGTCGTCTGCGTGTGGCTGCCGGTGTAGGCGTAACCCCCGACAGCATGGACAGAGTGGACGCTCTCGTTGAGGCCGGAGTGGACGCAATAGTTATCGATACAGCCCACGGTCACAGCAAGGGAGTTATCGGAGTGCTGCGCGCCGTTAAGGAGAAATATCCTCAGATAGATGTAGTTGTTGGCAATATAGCTACCGGCGAGGCTGCCAGGTATCTCGCAGAGAACGGCGCCGACGGCGTTAAGGTCGGCATCGGTCCGGGCTCGATATGCACAACCCGCGTTATCGCCGGTGTAGGCGTGCCTCAGCTCAGCGCTGTGTATGAGGTTGCCAAGGCTCTTGCCGGCACAGGTGTGCCTCTGATAGCCGACGGCGGCATACGCTATTCAGGTGATATCGTCAAGGCTCTTGCCGCAGGCGCCTACAGCGTGATGCTCGGCGGCATGCTTGCAGGAGTGGAGGAGAGTCCCGGCGACACCATAATATATAACGGAAGAAAATACAAGGCGTATCGCGGCATGGGTTCGCTGGAAGCAATGGAGAAGGGGTCGAAGGACCGCTACTTCCAGTCAGGCGAGAACGATGTCAAGAAGCTTGTGCCCGAGGGCATCGCCGCCCGCGTGCCGTTCAAAGGCTCTCTGTATGAGGTGACCTACCAGATGCTCGGCGGACTCCGTGCCGGTATGGGCTATTGCGGAGCGAAGGATATAGAAGCGCTGCATAGCGCCAAGTTTACCCGAATCACCAATGCGGGAGTTGCGGAGAGTCACCCCCACGATGTGGCGATTACGGCAGAGGCCCCCAATTACAGTGCTTCGCATCAGTAAGATTTCATTCAGCAAGATAATGGCAGTGCTCATGCTCAGTGCGTGGGCACTGCCTATTGTTGCTACAGGTAACAGCGGGGCGGCGGACAATGAGGGTGCGCTTGTGAGCGTGGGGACAGAAAGCGCCACGACAGACGATTTTTATGCTCTTTTTGGCAAAAATGCGCAGCCTGACAGCGCAAATATGCGGCTTCTCGCCGATTATCTGCGCAAACTTCACGAGGCGCGTAGGCTCGGTGTGATTAGCGATGAAAAGTTGCCGGACAGTGTGCGGCGTCTTGCCGAAGGGATAGCCGTGTACGAAGTGACCCGGATTTCCACAGTTGAGCGTGCCGCGCGCGATTCTGCCGGTCTGGAGGATTATTTTCACAGGCACAGAAGTGAATATGCGCAGAGTCAGCCCCGTTTTTACGGCAGTATAGTGCTGGCTGCGGATTTGCGGACGGCTCAGGGCGCTGCCCGCGAGCTGCTAATGCACGGCATCGACCGGATGGATGTGGTGGAGGCGCAACGGCTTACGCGCAAGCTGTTTGGCGCAGATTTGAGGATAATCCGCGTGGCTGTGGACCTAGGGCGAAATCCTTTTGTGGATTATGCCGTGTTTGGTGACGCTCTTCCGGCGCCTGAGGGCGACAGGGCATACTCTGCGGCGGTCGGCGGCTATGTGCTGACGGCTCCGCGCAGTGCTGCTGATGTTGGCGAGCGAATAGAGTCGGATTATGCAGCAGAGCTTGAGCGATGCTGGACCGACAGCCTCCGGCGCGCTTTGCCGGCGCGGATAAATGCCGCTAAAGTGGCTCAAATGACACGAAGATAGAGGCTTTTAGCTATTTTTGCACTAAACATGCGCGCGGGGTTATCTAAAATTCGTAAATTTGAACCCGATTTTATCACAAATATTTTTAAGACGTGAAATTACACAAGATAATGATTTCCGCCGCAATGGTTCTTGCAGCCTTTGGTGCGTCGGCGCAGAGTAATGTAGCTGAGGAAGTTGCATGGGTTGTAGGTGACCAGCCGATATGGAAATCGGAGATAGAGGCACAGTACAACAATCTGCTGAATGACAAAGTGAATCTCAAGGGCGACCCCTATTGTGTGGTGCCTGAGATGATAGCCGTGGAAAAACTCTACCTCCATCAGGCGGATATGGACACAGTGATTGCGCCAGATGCCGCAGTGGTAGCCGAGGTCGAGGCCAGGGTCAACTATTATATCAATATGTTTCAGACGAAAGAGAAACTTGAGGAGTATTTCCGCAAGCCTTTGTCAGAGATTCGTCAGGAAATGACCGATATGGTGCGCAACAACTACAGAGTGCGTGAGGTGCAGCGCAGTCTCACCTCCGACATAAAGACCACTCCCAACGATGTGCGCCGCTATTATAATTCTCTTCCCGAGGACAGCATACCTTTTATCCCTCTTGAGGTCGAGGTGCAGATAATCACCATCAACCCCACAATTCCCCGTCAGGAAATTGAAGATGTGAAGGCGCGTCTGCGCGATTACTCCGACCGCATAACCAAAGGAGAATCGGAGTTCTCGACACTTGCTATTCTCTATTCCGAGGACCCGGGCACGAGTATGCGCGGCGGAGAGTTGGGATTTACCGGTCGCGGCGCGCTTGACCCCGAGTTTGCCGCGGTTGCTTTCAATCTCAATGACCCCAAGAAGGTGAGCAAGATAGTGGAGACGGAATTCGGCTATCATATCATACAGCTTATAGAGAAGCGCGGCGACCGCATAAATGCCCGCCACATACTGCTCCGTCCGAAGGTGTCGGACAACGATCTGAAGGACGCAATGACACGTCTTGACTCCCTGCGCACCGACATTGTAGGCGGTAAGGTTCCTTTCAATGAGGTAGTAGCGCTTGTGTCGCAGGACAAGGGCACGCTCAACAACCGCGGCATGATGGTGAATACCGACCGTGAGAGCGAGCGCAACGGCTCGTCACGTTTCGCAATGTCCGAGCTGCCTCAGGAAGTTGCGCTCAAAGTAGCGGAGCTTCAGCCCGGTGAGATTTCCGATGCGTTTGTGATGATGGATCCCAAACTCAATCGCGAGGTTGTCGCTATTGTGCGTCTTAACCGTCGCATAGACGGTCACAGGGCCAATATCTCCGATGACTACCAGACCATAAAGGGCATGTACGAGAAGCAGGAGCGCGACCGAATCCTGCGCGAATGGCTTGACAAGAAAATCAACGAGACATACGTGCGCATCGAGGAGGGCTGGCGCAACTGCGAGTTCACCCATTCAGGCTGGATTAAGGAGAAATCATCAGAGGAATAATCTTTGGGTATGAGGCGTTTGCCCGGAATATGTGCCTTAGGCGCTTTCCTCATGCTGGCGTTGCCGGCGTGGACTGCGCCGTTTCGCCCGGATGATACCAAAGCCGCGCCGCAGGATATCAAGCCGATAATCCCGGGAGCCAACCGCTATCAGGAGGGCAAGGTGTTTCTTGAGCACGCCGACGAGTGGCGCTATGAGGAGCAGCCTGATGTGGCGCCCGAGGACCAGTATCAGGTGCTTGTGGGGTCGGTGGTGTTTCGCAAGAACGATATGTATATGTATTGCGATAGCGCCCACTTTTATGAGCAGAGCAATTCATTCGACGCTTTCAGCAACGTGAGGATGGAGCAGGGCGACACCCTGTTTGTCTATGCTGACGAGCTCGACTATGACGGACCTACTGAAGTTGCGGTGCTCTATGCTGACCCCGGCAAGAAGGTGAGGCTCATCAACCGCGATGTCAAACTCGAAACCGATGTGTTCAACTATGACATGCCTGCCGAAGTGGGCTACTACAATGTGGGCGGAGTGCTGAGTGACGCACAGAATACCCTCAGTTCGCTTGAAGGAGAGTATCATCCCAACAGCAAGGATGCTTATTTCCACTTTGATGTGAAGCTCAACAGCCTCAATGGCTCTGATACCTTGAGGATGTTTACCGACTCGCTTAACTATAACACCGGCACGCATATCGCCGAGCTGGTGTCGCCGACACGGATAATCAATGCCGACGGCGAAATTCTTTCCTCGTCCGGCACCTATAATACGGAAACCGGACTTGCCGACCTTTACAAACGCTCGCTGGTGCTCACAAACAGAGGCAACACGCTTACGGGCGACACGCTGTTTTATGACCGTAACCGGGGCATCGGAGAGGCATTCGGCAACATGGTTCTGACCGACTCCGCGCGCAGCAGCTCGCTTCACGGCAGCTACGGCTACTATGACGATTTTGCCGACAGTGCTTTCGTTACCGGCAGGGCGCTTGCCAAAGAATATTCGCGCGGCGACACTCTCTATCTTCATGGCGACACCATATTCGCCTATCTTGACAAGACCGATTCCACGAGGGTGATGAATGTGTATCACAAGGTGCGCTTCTATCGCTCCGATGTGCAGGGACTCTGCGATTCGCTCAGCTCCACCGAGCGCGATTCTATCCTCTATATGTTCCGTCACCCGGTAATCTGGAGCGGCGACCGGCAGATTTACGGCAACGTCATCCATGTGCATTTCAACGACTCCGCACCCGACTGGGCAAAGCTCCCGGAGTTCGGTTTCATGGCGGAGCATCTTGATGAGGACTGCTATCAGCAGATGAGCGCTACCGAAATGACCACCTGGTTTAACGACTCTACCATCCGCCACCTTTTTGCCGAGGGTAATGTGATGCTGATAATGTTTCCGATGGAAAAAGACTCCACTTACAATAAATTCGCGTATGTCGAGAGCAGCATCATGGATGCATGGTTTCTTGACAATGACATAGAGAGGGTGCTGTTCACTCCGGCAACCACAGCCAAGGTCACACCGCTCTATCTCGCCAAGAAGGGGAGCTACTTCCTGCCGAAATTCGAATGGTACGGCGATTTGCGGCCCACATCGCCCGAGGATGTGTTCATAGTGCCGCAAGGCATGATTGACCTGATAGAATCGGCACCTCCCGCAACTATCGTCAAGCGCACGCGTCCGGCACGCAAGGCTGGCACAGCGCCGGATAGTGAAGACACGGAGCTCGCTTCCCGGCAAGGCAAGGAAGCAGTCAAAGAGGATGAGAATCCGTAGATATCCAGGTGTAACACGCTAAAGCGTGGACGTCCGGATGAAAATATATGTAAGAACAGGCGCTTTTCCATTGAAATGGATAGGCGCTTTCTTTTTGGGGTGTTTTGGTGAAATATAGTTATGTGTATGAACTTTTGGAGTGCGGTATTCATTCTTTTATTATAAAGTCAGCCTACAACAACACACACATTACTAACTAATAAACACGATAACTATGGTAAGCAAAATCAGAGTCTACGGAGAGGCTCAGAATCGTACCGCGTTAGGCATCGTCCAGGCTTACATGAAGCTATATCCGAATGCTTCTGTAGAGCAGCTTCGAGAAGCATTTCCCGACACCCTCGCACCGGACAAAGGAGTAGCGGAAATATTTGTCGCTTCGGACTGCAAGGATGCCGGAGAGAATTATTTTACTGAAAGCGATGAGCTTATTGATCTGTCAAACGGTCAAAAAGTCGCTTTTGTAAAGCACTGGTCCAAGCCTTCGTATGAAAACCTTGTGAGGCGCGCCTCTGATTATGGAATTGAGGTGGCTGAGTTCGAGCATCAGAAGCAGGTAGGCAAAAAGGGGTCATATTATCTTGAGTATGTCAATGGCTATGACCCGGCAACCGGTGTGCAGACCGTGCAGGATTATCAGCGCGACACCACACGCCGCGGCTGCGCCGCATGGATGTGGTGGCTTCTGCTCGCAATAATAGCAGTGATTATCCTTGCGCTGCTCATAGGCAAGTGCTGCAGCAGCCATGAGGATGCCGCCCGTGACAATAACGGACTTGTCGAAACCACGATTGTGGCCGTTGAGGAGGACGCTCCGGCTTCTGACGCAGCTCTCGCTGCCGGTGCTACAGCATCCGCGACAGACAATCTGGCATCAGACGCATCGGCAACAGCCGACGCTGCAGCGGTAAAAGCCAAGGCTATTGCTGATATAGAGCAGTATCAGAAGGAATTTGACGCGGTGGAGTATCCGGTAGGCGAATATAACCTTAAACCGGACGCCAAAAAGATTCTTGACAGCGTAGTGAAAGTGCTTAAGGACAATCCCGACCTTAAACTCACTGTAAACGGCTATGCTTCGCGTGAAGGAAATGCCGATGCAAACATGGTGCTGTCGCAGAAGCGTGCCGACTCGGTTGTTGACTATCTGGTAAGCCAGGGCATCGCAGCCGACCGTGTGAAAGGCGTTGGCCTGGGAGTCAGCAATCCCGTGTCCGGCGAGCTTGCTCCCAACAGACGTATTGATTTTGTCGTCGAGTAGCTTTTTACCGACAGATATATTATATGGAGACCGCGCCGCCAACCCCGGTGCGGCCTCTTTTTTGTGTTTTTCGGGGCATAACTTTTTTTTTTGAAAAAGATGAGACTCTGCCGCATAGTGGCAGCCACTATGGATAATTTTGCAGCGACAACAAAATAACTACAGCTATGATTTTCCGCCTGCTTGTTGTAGAACCGGAGCACCACGCGCTCGCAGTCGTACTCGTCGTCAAGCAATATGCCTATCACTTCATCGAAATAGGTCTTCGGGTTGATGTCTGACGGAAAGTCAAAATGTCCGTCAAGCAGCGTCAGGCTCTCTATGCGGTCGAAAGCGAATACCTCCACTTTTTCGGCGTCTTCGGCTTTGCCTATGATATACCATCTGCGCAGCCGCTCCTTGATGAAGTATGGTTCGACAATGATGTCGGATTGGAAGCCATGTGAAATAGAGGCATAGGTGAGGCGGATTTTGCGCCGCTCAGAGAGCGCGTGGATGACTATAGGCATATATTCCATGCCGCCGGGAGTGTCTTCAAACACTATGCGGTGTGCAATCGTCTCGTTGCCAAGCAGCTGATTGTCGATGGCGAGACCGTTGAAGAGCCATGATGTAAATGACGGTTCGGTGAGGGCGTCGGCATTTTCGATATAGTATTTGTTGCCGCAATGGTGGTCGCAGAGGATGTTGATGGCAAACAGCTCGGCGATGCCGGCGCGGTGGCGGTGGAATGTGCGCTCCGGTATTGCTTTTTCGTAATCAAGACGGAGAGTCTGGTTATTGAGCCATTTGCGGTTTATCTCGTCAAGGGTTATGCGCCCTGCGCTGCGGATAGTGTCAATGAGCCACACATAGCGCCTGATGAGCCTCACTGATGTTGACATAAGTTACAGGGATTTGAGGAGGGTGTAGAGGCGGTGGAGGGGGAGGCCCATGACGTTGTAGTAGCTGCCTGTGATGGCGGTTACGCCGATGCAGCCTATCCATTCCTGTATGCCGTATGCTCCTGCTTTGTCGTAAGGGCGGTAGCGGTCGATGTACCACTCGGTTTCCTCGGGGGTGAGGGTGGCGAAGCTGACTCGGGTGGATGTGCTGAAGCTGTGAAGGTCATCGCCGCATTTCACCGCCACTCCCGTAATCACCTCATGGGTGCATCCGCTGAGCATGGAGAGCATCTGCCACGCCTGAGCTTTGTCGGCGGGTTTGCCGAGAACGACGCTGCCGCACACCACCGTGGTGTCCGCGCAGATGGTAAGCGCATCGTCGCCGAAATCACACGCCTGGGCTTTTGCCCGCGCAAGATATTCGGCAATCTCGTCGGGGCGGAGGGTCGGCGGGTATGTTTCGTCGCGCAGCGGTGAGGGAATTACTTCAAAATCTATGCCGAGCATGCTCAGGAGCTCGCGCCGGCGCGGCGAGCCGCTCGCAAGGATTATGCGGTATCGGTCAAGATTGTGTAAGGGATTTTCCATAATTCCTAATGTAATAAAATAAGGTGTTACCAGCCGAAGGCTTCGGCGGCGTCAAGCCATTTGCCTTGGGCACGGAGGGTCTGCTCTATAAGGTCGCGGGCAACTCCGTGGCCTCCGGCAATCGGACATATGTACTTTGCGGCTTCCTTTATCTCTACCGCGGCATCGGCGGGAGCCACCGGCAGCCCGACGGCGAGCATGGCGGGGAGATCGGGAATGTCGTCGCCGGCGTATGCAATCTCCTCGGGGCTCAGGGAGTGCTCTGCCATCCACTGCTTGAGCACCGGCAGCTTGTGGGTTGACTTGAGATAAATATTCTTTATGCCGAGAGTGCTGAAGCGCGCAGCCACGGCAGGACAGTCGGCGCCGGTGATTATGGCGATGTGGAGTCCGAGGCGTGCGGCGAGCTGCAGGGCGTAGCCGTCCTTGATGTTAGCCATGCGCATCGGAGTGCCGTCGGCGCCCATCGGTATTGTCGAGGGCGAAAGCACTCCGTCAACATCAAATACCAATCCCTTTATTTTGCAGAGGTCATAGTTTATAGAGCTCATATTTCTTGCGGTTTATATCCACAAAGTTAGTAAAAAATCGCAAGCGCTGATTGTCGGGTGGCGTAAGCAGACAAGGTGAGAGTTATAAAAAGTTATTAACAGGGTGTAGAAAAATATGTTTGCCGCTCGGGGCGCTTTATAGTAATTTTGTCCGTTCAAAATGCAGAAAGGACAATACACACTATGAGCGATATTATCAGACTTCTTCCCGACTCGGTGGCCAACCAGATTGCTGCCGGTGAGGTTATCCAGCGCCCGGCCTCTGTGGTCAAGGAGCTGGTGGAGAATGCTGTGGACGCAGGCGCGAAGTCGATAGAGATTATTGTCAAGGATGCCGGACGTACTCTCATCCAGGTTGTGGACAACGGGTGCGGCATGAGCGACACTGACGCGCGCCTCGCTTTCGAGCGCCACGCCACGAGCAAGATTGCCGCGGCAGCCGACCTGTTCAGCCTCCGCACCATGGGCTTTCGCGGTGAGGCTCTTGCTTCGATTGCGGCTGTGGCGAGGGTAGACCTACGCACAATGCTCCACGATGCCGAGATAGGCACACGCATTGTTATCAACGGCTCGCAGGTAGAGAGTCAGGAGCCAGAGGCGTGTATGCCGGGCAGCAACCTGATGGTCAAGAACCTCTTTTTCAACGTGCCCGCGCGCCGCAAATTTCTGAAGAAAGATTCGGTGGAGCTTGCCAACATAATGAGGGAATTCGAGCGGCTTGCGCTTGTGAATCCCGATGTGGAGTTTACCCTCACCCATAACGACACTGTGCTCCACAAACTCCTGCGCGGCAGCGTCAAGCAGAGGATTGTAGACCTCTTCGGCAAGGCTCTTGACAAGCAGCTCATACCGGTGGATACAGCCACTTCGATAGTGAAAATCAGCGGCTTTGTGTCGCTGCCCCAATATGCGCGCCGTCGCAATGCGTTGCAGTATCTGACTGTCAACGGCCGCAATATGCGCCATCCGTATTTCCACAAGGCGATAATGCAGTGCTATGACAATCTGTTGCCTGCAGACGAGCAGCCAAACTATTTTCTTGATTTTAAGGTAGACCCCTCAACGATAGATGTCAATATCCATCCGACGAAGAGTGAAATAAAGTTTGAGGACGAGCCTGCGATATGGCAGATTCTTGTCGCTGCGGTTAAAGAATCGCTCGGACGCTATAACGCAGCCGAGGGGATTGATTTTGACCGTGAGGACGCTCCGGAGATACCGGTGTTTGCTCCGGATGCCACCGCCCGCCATTCGGTGGAGCTTGATGCGTCATACAATCCTTTTACTCAGGCGCCTCAGCAGATGTCATTCGGCGGTGGAGGCAGACGCAATGACGCGCTTAAGCGCGCGGGAAGCGATTGGGATAAACTTTACGAGGATTTCAACTCGCAGGCAGTCGGCTCAGAGCGAGGCGGAGTGAGCGCGAGCGCCCTCAACGCCATGCCTGCGGACGATGAGCCTCAGGAGGCGGAGTCCGGCGGGCTTTTCGATGCTGCTGACGATTCAGCATCCATATTCAACTGCATTCAGGTCAAGGGCAGGTACATACTGTCTCCGTCCAAAAGCGGCGTGATGGTCATTGACCAGCACCGCGCCCATGTGAGAGTGCTCTTTGACCGGTTTATGGAGCAGGTGAGTACCGGGCGTTTCAGCAGCCAGCGCTTGCTGTTTCCCGAGGTTGTTAGGCTGTCGCCGGCGCAAAATGCCGTGCTTGAAATTATAGCTGACACAGTCGGAGCCCTCGGGTTTGATATAGCTTATCTCGGCGATAACTCATGGAGCATAAACGGCGCGCCGGCTGTCGACAACTCTCCTCTGGAAACTCTTCTTAAAATAATAGAGGAGGAAACCGAGGGCGGTGAGGATGCCGAGGATGCCATGAGGCGGCGCGCGGCGCTTGCCATGGCGCGGGCGCAGGCGGTAAAGTATGGTCAGAGTCTTGCACCGGAGGAGATGGAGAGTCTGATTAGCGATTTGTTCAAGCTGCCGACACCGAATTATACGCCCGACGGGCAACTCGTTGTAAGTCTTGTGTCAACCGAAGAGCTTGCCCGGATGTTTGCATAATGGTGACACCCCTTTAGTGAAAAATCGAAAAATAATTCTTAAATTTGCAATTGTGATTGACATTATACCACATATCCAATATCTTGTCAGCCGTCAGGACTGCGTGGTTCTTCCCGGCTGGGGTGCGTTTATAGCGAGCTATATGCCGGCGCGTGTGTCCGGCGGTGTGCTGATGCCCCCCGCCCGTGTTGTCGGTTTCAATCCTGATGTCAATCACAATGACGGAGTTCTTGCCACAAGTGTCGCACGTCGCGATAGCATAGGCTACGATACCGCAAGTTCGGCAGTGTCAGCGGCTGTTGCGCGTCTGCGCGAGTTGTACGATGTTGCCGGTCAGCTAACCGTTCCCCGTATAGGCACCTTCCGTCGCACAGCTGAGGGCGCAATGAATTTTGTTCCGGCAGATTTCGAGGATTCTATCGCCGGCATGATTTACCGCGGTCTACCGTCGGTAGAGGTTGGCGCTGAAGAATTGGTGTCTGATAATGATGCTGTTGAGGCAGGACGCAATGTCGCCGCGTTGAGCGGGTTGCGCGCTTTTGGCAGGGTAGCTGCGGCCGTCGCTCTGCTGCTTGGTCTCGGCATCACTCTTTCCACGCCCATTGCTGTTGACAGTAACCGGATGAACTATGCTTCCGTCCCGGCTCCCAGAGTCAGCGCGGCGAAACCGGCGGTGATACCTCCGGTTGTATCGTCTGAAGCGAAGCTCTTTGCCGTGATACCTGACAGCGCCGCATCTACCGCTATTGTGGCTCCTCAGGCACAATCGGCTGCTCATCAGCCAAAAGCTGTTTCTGCCGCCGCCGATGCAAGGTTTTATCTCATAGTGTCAAGCCACGCAAGCGCAGCGGAGGCTCAGCGCTATATCGCGCAGAATTCAGATGAAAATCTCGCCACGCTTGTGCGTGACGGACGCTATCGTGTCTATGCAGCCACAGGCTCTACATTTGAGGCCGCTAAAGCGCTGACACACAATGCGGACTTTGCGCGGCGTCACCCCGATGCGTGGGTGTATAGCAAATAGTCAATATTCCACACACCTATATTTATTTTATGAAAGACTTCCATTCGCTGCTCGTGTGCCGACGCAGCATACGCCGTTATACCCCCGAGCCAATAGCTCCTGAGCATGTGAAACTAATTCTTGAAGCGGGATTGCTCGCGCCGACATCCAAGAGCTCGCGCCCGTGGCAGTTTATCGCTGTCGAGGATAAGGAGATGCTTGAGAAACTCGCAGCCTGCAAGCCTGCCGGCGCCGCTCCAATAGCCGGATGTGCGCTCGCGATTGTGGTGGCTGTTGACCAGGCCAAGAGTGACCCCTGGATTGAGGATGCGTCAATCGCCGCGGCATATATGCAGCTTCAGGCGGCAGACCTCGGACTCGGTTCATGCTGGATTCAGGTGCGGGGACGCTTTACCGCCGACAATATCCCGAGCGAGGAGTATGTTGCCGAACAGCTCGGCATACCGGAGGAATATCCTGTGGTGTGCATTCTCACTTTCGGTCACAAGAATGAAGACCGCAAGTGCGTCGACACCTCCAAGCTGCTCTGGGAGAAGGTGCACATAGGGTCATGGAAGCCTGCGCAATGAATGATAAGCGTCACGGGTGCGTGATTTTTGGCTCCGGTAATGTTGCGAGCGGACTCGCTCCGGTTCTTGCACATGTCGGAATAGATGTGAGACAAGTGTATAGCCGTAGCCTTGACCATGCTTCAGAGCTTGCTTCGCAGCTCGGCGCCGAGGCTGTTGACAGAATGGAGGATATTGTGCGCGACGCGCGGCTGTATGTCATTGCGCTGAGTGACGATGCTGTTGCGCCCGTAGCTGCCGCGATGGCAGGTACCGGCGGCCTGTGGGTGCATACCGCCGGGGGAGTGGATGCGTCAGTGCTCGCACCCGCGAGCCGACACTACGGCGTGCTCTATCCGTTGCAGACCTTCTCCAAGGGGCGCAGTGTGGAAATGAAAAAAGTGCCGCTGTTCATAGAGGGCGCCGACGCGGAGACATTGAGCGAAATCAGAGAGATTGCACAGCGGTTGAGTGACAATGTCAGCGAGGCAGACTCACGCAAGAGGCTTGTGCTCCATGCCGCGGCAGTGTTTGCCTGCAATTTTGTCAACTATCTGTGGGGCACAGCCGATGAGATACTGCGGGCAGACGGTGAGGACATCCATGTGCTTGAACCGCTTATCCGCGAGACGCTTGCCAAAGCCATGGCGATGCCGCCACGGCAGGCGCAGACTGGACCGGCGCGGCGCGGCGACACCAACGTCGCCGAGCGCCACAAAGCAGTCATCACCCCAGAGCAGGCACGGCTTTACAGCGTTCTCGCCGATGCGATAGCAAAGGAGTATGCGGATTCTAAGACTCTTTAATCCCGAAAATGATCTCGCGCTTGCGGCAGGCAGCGCTTGCTACACTCCACCGCCAGCTGCTGCGCTGCTGCGCTCTGCGGGAGCTCTCCTGCCGATGTGGCTTGCCGATGAGGGTGATTTTCTGCTGGCTCCGCGCGAGCTTGAGGACACGTGCGCGCAGATGCGTGAGCGTTTCGGTCTGCATGGCAGCATATTGACTCCGGAAAACATTGATGATGTAAATGAATGCGCCCCCTGGGGATGGAGCGCGGCTACACGGCGAACGTTTATTAAAGCCGGAATCAGGGAAAATGCGTTGCCCGACAGCACGCTGATTGAGCGGTTGCGCTCTCTGAGCCATAGGCGCACAGCCGCGCGGCTGCTTGAAAAGCTCGGTTTTGCCGATATGCCCGTCGAGGCACATGACCGCGGCTCGGCTCTTGCGGCTATAGACGCTCTCGGAGGCGATGCTTACATAAAATTGCCGTGGTCGAGCAGCGGCAGGGGAGTGTTTGCGGTCTCCAATATGACAAGGAGCAAGCTCGTTGAATATATAGACGGATTCATTCGGCGCCAAGGGAGCGTGATGGTAGAAAAAGCCTATAGAAAGCAACACGACTTCGCAATGCTGTTTTATAGTATGGACAATAAAGTCACCTACGCAGGATTATCACTATTTGACACCCTTCCCGGAGGAGCATATTCGTCAAACATACTGTTGCCGCAGAGCGAGATTGAACGCACTCTCGGCATTGATGCGGCAATATTGTCCTCTAAGGTCGGTCAGGCGCTGGAGGAGATTGTCGCGCCGGTATACACCGGTCCGCTCGGGGTGGATATGTTGCTGACTGAAGATGGCGTAATTGTGCCAGGCATAGAGATTAACCTACGCTACACAATGGGCTTCATAGCCCTTGAAGTGGAAAAACGCCTTGGCAGTGGCATAATGACGGTTGCCCCTGGCGCTTCTCCAGAAGGGAGCATAAATCTAAGCCCGGTTTCGGGCGCCGCCTTCTCCATTACCTTCCGCTGACCCGCCGCTGTCCTCGGTGGCTGCGTATTATTTACACAAATTTTCCAGAGATTTTTTATCTACAAGTTGAATATCCTTCAAAAAATATCTATCTTTGGAATTGTAAAGAGTTCAGTTATAAGTGCCTGATTTTAATTAAAGGCAATTAATCCCAGTAAAAATCTTTATGCCAAATAGTGTGACTAAACCTGCATTTGTAAAGCGGGATACAATCATTGCCGGGAAAGAGTATGCGCAGTTACTTGGCGCATTAAAGGAGCGTTTCCGCATCTCGCATATAAAAGCTGCAGTTAAGGTAAATACTTATATGCTGGGCTTTTATTGGGAAATGGGAAAAGAAATCTCACGACTTTATATGAGCTCTAACTGGGGTAGTGCATTCTTTGATTGCCTGAGTCTTGACTTAAAGGAAGCCTTTCCCGGTCAATCCGGCTTTTCTGTTACCAATATTAAGTATGCTAAAAGATGGTATGAGTTTTATAATCAAGAAGATATAATTCGTCAACGATTCGTTGACGAATTTGAGATGCCAGAGGATTTTGGTAAGGTTCCATGGGGGCAGCATATAGACATATTCACGCGCAGCAAGTCAGTAGATGAGGCTCTGTTTTATATAGAAGAGACCATAAAGAATAGTTGGAGTCGACCGGAATTAGCGGCAGAGATTGACAATGATCTATATAAGAATAGAGGGAGAGTTATCACTAATTTTAGTGAAAAATTACCCGCTCCATATAGTGGTCTTGCAAAAGCGATATTAAAGAGTCCGTATAATTTTGGTTTCATTGACAAGAAAGTGACCACAGAAAGACAACTGGAAGATGAGCTTGCAACGAATATTACACGGTTTCTGCTCGAGTTGGGACAAGGGTTCGCGTATGTCGGGAGGCAGATGGAACTGAAAATGCCGGGTGGTCAAACATTTATTCCGGATATGATTTTCTATCATACGCGCCTCAAATCATATATTGTATGCGAGTTGAAAGTGGTGCCTTTCATTCCGGATTTTGTAGGGAAACTTAATTTTTATGTTTCGGCTGTAGATGAATTGATGAAACAACCGGACGATAATCCGACAATAGGACTGCTGATATGTAAATCGAAGGATGATACGGTAGTTGAGTGGTCTTTTCGCGGGATGAATCAACCTCTTGGTGTAGCAGAATATAAGTTGAGGGACTCGCTCTCGGAAAAGATAGCTGAAATACTACCATCTGAGATTGAATTGCAGAATATTATTGACACATATAATAGAGAGGATGATTGATTTTGAAACGAGCTTAAGGTGATAAAGATTTAAAGGGAGAATGGTGTCGCATTTTTTTGAAGTGGCTCTCGGCAAGAGCGCAGCATGATATAGGTGAGGGGATGATGCAAATATTTTGTAAATTTGCGGGATAAACTCAGCAATACACACAGTTTTATGATACTTGACGCAGTGAATAGTGATAACAGACGTGATTTGCTAACAGCCCTCAGCGAGAGGGTAATTGTGCTCGACGGTGCTATGGGCACCATGATTCAGCGGCGCAATCCGGGGGCGGAGCATTTTGCCCTTGAAGGCAGAAAGCCGGAAGAACTTATGGGGTGTAACGATATTCTCACCCTGACTTCGCCCGGTATTATTAAGGATGTTCACCGTCAGTATCTTGCTGCAGGCGCTCGCATTATAGAGACCGATACTTTCAATGCAAACGCCCTGTCGCTCGCCGACTATGGTGTGAGCCACCTTGTTAAGGAGATAAATGCCGCCGGAGTGCGCATAGCCCGTGAGGCCATCGCCGAAGCCGGTGTCGAGGCCTGGGTTGCTGGAAGCGTGGGGCCGGGCAGTCACTCGCTGTCGCTCGCCGAGGATATCGAGGGGGGCGATTCGGTAGACTGGGACACCATCGAAGTCAACGCTTTCGAACAGATAAGCGCCCTGATTGAGGTGGGAGTGGATGTTCTGCTGATAGAGACGGTGTTTGACTCGCTGAATGCCAAGGCTGTTATTCATGCAGCACTGAGAGCCATGGAGAGCATGGGGCGCGAGGTGCCTGTGATGGTGTCGGCAACTCTGACAAAAAACGGGCGTATTCTCAGCGGGCAGACTCTGGAGGCTTTCATCGCCACAATAGCTCATGTGCGCCCGATAAGCGTAGGCCTCAACTGCGGATTCGGCACAGATGAACTCGCGCCTTACATAGATATTCTTGACCGCGTGCCGTTTGCGGTCAGTCTGCATCCCAATGCCGGACTCCCTGACACACTCGGCAACTATGTAGAGACTCCTGCCGATATGGCAGCCAAACTGCGTCCTCTCCTTCAGGCCGGTAAGCTCAACATTGTAGGAGGCTGCTGCGGCACAACCCCTGAGCATATCGCTGCGATAGCTGCTGAAGCAGCGTCAGCGCAGCCGCGCATCATTCCAGAAGGCGACGACAAGATGATTCTTGCGGGACTTGAGGCATTTACCCCTGACGGATTTGTAAAGATAGGGGAGAGGTGCAATGTTGCCGGCAGCCGCAAGTTTCTGCGTCTGATAAATGAAAACGATCTCACCGAGGCGATGGATATAGCCGCCGCTCAGGTGCGCAAGGGGGCGGACATCATCGACATAAACATGGACGACCCGATGCTTGACGCTCAGGAGCGTATGTGCTCTTTTATAAGTCATATAAGCGCCGAGCCGGATATCGCCCGGGTGCCGGTGATGATCGACAGCAGCTCATGGCCCGTTATTGTAGCTGCCCTGAAAAGGGTGCAGGGCAAGCCGGTTGTCAATTCCATAAGCCTGAAAGAGGGGGAGGAGAGATTTCTGGAAAAAGCCGCCGAGCTGAGGCGCATGGGCGCCGCGGTTGTGGTTATGGCTTTTGACGAGCGGGGACAGGCTGATACCTTTGCACGAAAAACCGAGGTGTGCGCGCGTGCATATAGACTGCTCACCGAATACGGTTTTCCGCCGGAAGATATAATATTCGACCCGAATGTGCTCGCCGTAGCCACCGGTATCGAGGAGCATGCCGACTATGCCGCGGATTTCATTAAAGCGGCGGGATGGATAAGGCGTAATCTGCCGGGAGCGCATGTGAGCGGCGGACTGAGCAACCTTTCGTTTTCATTTCGCGGCAACAACACGGTGCGCGAGTCGATGCACGCCCGTTTTTTGAAGCACGCCATAGCGCAGGGCATGGATATGGCTATCGTCAATCCCGCAACACTGCTTGATGCTGACAGCATAAACCCGCAGCTGGCCGAAGCGATTGACGATGTGCTGCTCAACCGCGATGCCGATGCTACCTCGCGTCTGCTCGACGAGGCTCGGCGCATAAAGGAAGCGGAGGATGCGGCAAAAGGCACCGCGCCGGCTAAGGCAGAGAAAAAGCCTGAAGGCGAGGTGAGCGTGGAGAGCCGTATCGAGGATATGATAGTGAAGGGTCACAGCGACGGTATGGCAGCGCTGCTTGACGCATTTATGGCGAAGCACGGTAGCGCATTTGCCGCAGTGGAGGGTCCGCTGATGGGAGGAATGAACCGTGTGGGCGAGCTGTTCGGTGCCGGCAAGATGTTTCTGCCGCAGGTTGTGCGCAGCGCAAAGGCCATGAAAGAAGCCGTGGGCTACCTAACACCCGCTATCGAGACCGAGCGCAGCAACGGCGGCGGAACTGAGGCGGGCAAACTCGTGATAGCGACCGTAAAGGGCGATGTTCACGACATCGGCAAAAATATAGTCGGTGTGATTATGAACTGCAACGGCTACGATGTGACCGACCTCGGAGTGATGGTGCCTCCCGAAATGATAATTGACACCGCAGTGCAAAAAGGTGCAGACTTTATCGGTCTGAGTGGACTCATCACGCCATCGCTTGAAGAGATGTGCACCGTTGCGCGCATGATGGAGGAGCGCGGATTGAGAATTCCCTTGCTTGTAGGCGGAGCCGCTGCATCTGAAATCCATACGGCGGTGAAGATTGCTCCCCTTTACAGCGGACCGGTGATATATACGCGCGATGCCGCCGCTCTGCCCGGAGTGGTGAGACAATTCGCCAATGAAGAAACAAGAGCGGAAGCGCACCGCGCGCTGCTCGCCGCGCAGGAGCGCAAACGCCGCGAATATTCCGGCAAACCCGCTTTGCTTCCATTGGATGAGGCAAGAGGGATGCGCCACAAGTTTGATTGCGCTAAAAAGGCGAGCGCGCCTCTTCATCCCGGACAGCATGATTTGGAAGTGGGCGTTGCGCAGGCACGTCAGTTTATAAACTGGCGCGCGTTTTTCAGCGCCTGGAAGCTCGATGCATCCTTCGCTTCCATAGCCGAGATAGCCGGATGTGACCACTGCAAGGCGCAGTGGCTGGCATCCATAGCCGAGGACAAGCGCATGAAGGCCGCCGAGGCGATGCAGCTGTTCAAGGAGGCAAACCGGCTTCTTGACCGCATGAGCGCCTCCGGTGCGAAGATAAAGTGCCGGGTTGTGCTCGCACCCGCTTTTTCTCACGGAGATGACATAATAATAACAGGTGAGGAGGGTGTTGTGACAATCCCCACTCTGCGTCAGCAGGCGGTGGAGGGTGACAGCGCTTTGCGGCTCGCGCTCGCCGATTTTGTAGAGCCCGGAAGCGATGCCTGCGATGCTGCCGGACTTTTTGCTGTCACAACGGCAGGTGATGTGGAGGAATATGTGAAGCGCGCCGACGGGCAGGGCGACGACTATAGGAAGATACTCGCGCAGAGTGTCGCCGACCGTCTTGCTGAGGCGGCTACCGAATGGCTTCACCGCGAGGTGCGCATACGCCTCTGGGGATATTCATCGGAAAGCCCGGATGCCAACCCTCGCAACCTGCTGCGCCAGTATTATCCCGGCATACGCCCGGCGATAGGCTATCCGTCGCTGCCCGACCAGTCGCTCGTGTTTGAGGCAGATAAAATGCTCGACTACGCATCGCTGGGCATAACGCTTACTGAAAACGGCGCGATGAGTCCGGCGGCTTCAACCACCGGTCTGATGATAGGCTATGGAGAGGCATCGTATTTTGTTATAGGTGATACGGATGGCACCCAAAAGGAAGATTATGCGCGTCGCCGGGGCATGAAAGCCGGTGATGTTGCAAGATTCTTGCCTTAGACACTGTTTAAAATTTATATCATTTTGATTTTTAGTATCTTGTCAGCGTCTTTTTGTCGGATCTTCAGTCACGTAGCTACGGCTATGCTCTCTCATCGCCGGCAAAAATCCATCTGACAAGCTCTCTCAAACTCCGTATAATATAAATTTAAACAGTTTCTTAGAGCGGGTTTTAACGAAAAAAACAGTATCTTTGCAGCAACGACAAAGGGGTGCTTCCGCTGCGGCGGACGGCTGAGAAAAACCCTCAGAACCTGATCCGGTTAGTACCGGCGAAGGAATTGTTGGGCGCAGACAGCTTTTTTTGCAGCTGTTATAGGTGCCGTATTCGCAGCAGCATCATCCCCTTGGTCGCACAGACGGATAGCCGACCGGCATCCGGCATTGAATTAGAAACCGAGGACTGATGAGACAATATTATCCCGTACTTACCATAGCCGGCTCCGATTCCTGCGGAGGTGCAGGCATTCAGGCGGATATCAAGACGATTTCCGCTATCGGATGTTATGGCATGAGCGCAATAACCGCCGTCACCGCCCAGAATACCATGGGTGTGGTGGCAGTGCAGGGCATTGACCCAGCTATAGTGGCGAGCCAGATAGAAATGGTGTTTGCCGACATACCGCCGATGGCGGTCAAGACAGGTATGCTGTTTAATGCCGAGGTGGTCAACGCCGTGGCGGGAGCCATCGAGCAGTTCAGCGTGCGCAATCTTGTTGTTGACCCGGTAATGGTGTCCACCTCCGGCAGTCGCCTGATTGAGGAAGATGCCGTTGAGGCTCTGAAAACGCGGATATTTACCCAGGCGCTGCTCGTCACTCCCAATTTTCGTGAGGCCCAGGCACTCACCGGCGAGAGCAGCCATTACGAGCAGGCGCAGGCGCTTCATGCGATGGGTTGCTCCAATGTTGTGATAAAGGGAGGAGATTCGCAGGCAAAGGACTTCAAGACCGACTATGTGTCGCTCGACTGCGGCGCGCAGACATTCGAGATACGCGCCGATGCGGTAGATACCCGCAACACTCACGGCACCGGCTGCACATTCTCTGCCGCCATAGCTTCATATCTCGCGCTTGGTTACAAGCTCGACGACGCGATAAAGGCAGGCAAGCTTTATGTGACCCGCGCACTTGAGGCTGGAGCATTCGTGCAGTGCGGTCACGGTCACGGACCCGCCAACCACTTTTTTGCACCCAGGCGCATGAAAAATTATAATCCGGGCATAACAATCGACATAAATACCGACCAAAGCGATGAATATTACGATTAACGGCAAAGCATTCGAGCTTCCGCAGGGAAGCACTCTCGCCGACGCGCTGACTGCCGCCGCCATCAGCACTCAGGGTATAGCCACCGCGCTCAACAACACTGTGGTGCCCGCAGCGATGAGACCGCAGACACAGCTCGCCGACGGCGATTCGATAACTGTCATTACCGCATTTTATGGAGGGTAAACCTCTGCGCATAATGATAACCGCGCCGCAACCTCACGATGACGAGGCTGCGCGAATCAACGCCGCTCTCGATGCCGGCTGGGATTACGTGCATCTGCGCTATCCCGACCTGACCCTGCGCCAGGTGAGAGCTATAATCGAGGGGGTGTCGCAGAAATATCATGAGCGCCTGAAGCTCCACGGGCATTTCGAACTGGTGCATGAATTCAATCTCGGCGGGTTGCATCTCAACAGGCGTTGCCCTGCCGCGCCGCCGCAGTTTTCCGGTGCGCTCAGCGCAAGCTGCCACAATATCGCCGATATTGAAGCCGCCGCAAAATCCGGGCGCTTCAGCTATGTGACTCTCAGCCCGGTATTTTCAAGCATATCCAAGCAGGGCTATAATCCGTCGCTGACAGAAGTGGAGTTTGCCGAAGCGCTGTCTGCCGCCGGAGATATGCCGGTTGTTGCTCTCGGTGGAATCACCCCCGGCAATGCCGCTGCTGTTCTTGATGCCGGATTTGCCGGTTATGCCGTGCTCGGCTATCTCGATGCTGCCGCGGCTCCGGAAGATATTATTGCCCGGTCCAACGAATTTTTTAAACCCAATTAAATACTGTTATGCTGCAATTCATTACCCATCCGAGCGAGCACTACTCGATTGCCGAGGAGGTGCAGATGGCCATAGAAGGCGGTTGCCGCTGGATTCAGCTGCGCATGAAGGACGCTTCTGATGAAGAAGTGCGCGAAGTTGCGCAGGAACTGATACCGATGTGCCGCGAAACCGAGACCTTTCTTATAATAGACGACCGCGTGGAGCTTGTCAACGAACTCAGAGTAAGCGGCGTGCATCTCGGTAAGGAGGATATGGACCCCATGGAGGCGCGCGAGCTTCTCGGCCCTCATGCAATCATAGGCGTAACAGCCAATACCGCCGAGGATATCATTCGCTTCAAAGGCAAGGATGTGGATTATGTGGGTCTCGGCCCCGTGAGATTCACCACAACCAAAAAGAAACTCGCGCCAGAACTCGGCTATGAGGGAGTGCGTGAGGTGATGGCGGCCGTGCGTGCCGCAGGAGTAGAGCTTCCGGTAGTGGCTATCGGCGGAGTGAATGCCGACGATGTGGCTCCTCTTCTTGCCGCCGGAGTGAGCGGTGTGGCAGTGAGCGGCGCTATAATAAATGCGCCGGATCCGGTGGCATACACCTCTCTCGTTATGGAAAGACTATTAAACCCGATAAAATAAATGAGCAAAGACATTCTTACGATAGGAGGACGCGACTTTACCTCGCGCCTCTTTGTAGGCACCGGCAAGTTCGCCTCAAACAAACTGATGCTGGAATCTATTCTCGCTTCCGGCTCCGAGATGATAACAGTGGCCATGAAGCGCGTGGATATGGAAAACGAGGCTGAGGATGATATGCTGCGTCATATCAACCGCGAGCATGTGCAGTTTCTGCCCAACACCTCCGGCGTGCGCGACGCAGCCGAGGCTGTGATGGCGGCAAGGCTCGCCCGCGACTGCTTCGGCACCGATTTCATCAAGCTCGAGATTCATCCCGACCCCAAATATCTGCTTCCCGACCCGATAGAAACTCTGAAGGCTACAGAGATTCTGGCACGCGAGGGATTCCATGTGCTGCCTTACATCCAGGCAGACCCGGTGCTGTGCAAGCGCCTTGAGGAGGTAGGCACCGCCGCCGTCATGCCCCTCGGCGCGCCCATAGGCACCAACAAGGGACTGAAGACACGTGACCTCATAGAGATAATAATAGCCGAGAGCCGCGTGCCGGTGGTTATAGATGCCGGTCTCGGCGCCCCGAGTCATGCAGCGGAAGCTCTTGAGATGGGTGCTGACGCGGTGCTCGTCAACACTGCCATAGCGGTTGCCGGCAATCCGGTTGAGATGGCTGTGGCGTTCAAGCTCGCTGTCGAGGCCGGACGCAAGGCATATCTTGCCGGACTCGGCGCGGTGAGCAAATCGGCGGTCGCAACAAGTCCTCTCACCTCATTTCTCGACAATCTTTAATAGTAGAAAGCAATGAAAATCGAAAATATAGACGTACACAGCTATCCCGGCTCGGAAAAGGTGTACATGCAGGGCAAGCTCCACCCCGAAGTGAAAGTTGGAATGCGCAAGGTCAATCTTACACCCACTGTCAAGATTGTCGGTGAGGAGAAGCTGATTAGAGAAAATGATCCGGTGTATGTCTACGACACGAGCGGCGTTTACACCGATCCGGCAGTAAAAACTGACATAAACGAGGGCATTCCCCGCATACGCGAGGAGTGGACAGCCCGCCGTGATGACCTTGAGCGTCTCCCCGGCATAACATCCGACTACGGCAAGGCGCGCGAAGCCGACAAATCGCTCGATTCAATCCGCTTTGCCCGCCGCCACGCTCCGTATCGCGCCAAGGAGGGCAGGGCAATCACCCAGATGGCTCTCGCGCGCAAGGGCATCATCACTCCCGAAATGGAATATGTGGCTATCCGCGAGAATATGAATGCCGAGGCGCTCGGCATCAAGAGTCATATCACTCCCGAGTTCGTGCGCGATGAAATCGCCGCCGGACGCGCGGTGCTTCCCGCCAACCCCAACCATCCCGAAGCCGAGCCGATGATTATCGGACGCAATTTCCTCGTGAAGCTCAACACCAACATCGGCAACTCAGCCCTCAGCAGCGGCATCGAGGAGGAAGTAGGCAAGGCTGTGTGGAGCTGCTACTGGGGCGGCGACACCCTCATGGACCTCTCCACCGGCGACAACATCCACGAAACCCGCGAATGGATTATTCGCAACTGCCCGGTGCCGGTAGGAACCGTGCCCGTGTATCAGGCGCTCGAAAAAGTCAAAGGCAAGGTCGAGGACCTTACCTGGGAAATCTACCGCGACACTCTCATCGAGCAGGCCGAGCAGGGAGTCGACTACTTCACCATCCATGCCGGAGCGCTGAGAGCCCACGCCGACATGATTAGCGAGCGTCTCACAGGCATAGTGTCGCGCGGAGGCAGCATCATGACCCGCTGGGCGGTGATTCACGAATGCGAGAACTTCCTTTACACCCATTTCGACGAAATCTGCGAGATTCTTGCAAAATATGACGTAGCAGTGTCGCTCGGCGACGGTCTGCGCCCCGGATCTATCCACGATGCCAACGACCGCTCGCAGTTCCTTGAGCTTGATGTGCTCGGCGAACTCACCGAAATAGCGTGGAAGCACAATGTGCAGGTGCTCATAGAGGGTCCCGGTCATGTGCCCATGCACAAGATAAGGGAAAACATGGACCGTCAGCTCGAGAAATGCCACGAAGCTCCGTTCTACACCCTCGGCCCGCTGACCACCGACATAGCTCCCGGCTACGACCACATCACCTCGGCAATCGGCGCCGCGCAGATAGCCTGGATGGGCACAGCCATGATATGCTACGTCACCCCCAAGGAGCACCTTGCCCTGCCGAATCTGGAGGATGTGCGCAACGGTGTGATAACCTACAAGATTGCAGCCCACGCAGCGGATATTGCCAAAGGTCATCCCGGAGCGCAGGTGCGCGACGACGCTATGAGCCGCGCCCGCTACGACTTCCGCTGGAAGGACCAGTTCAACCTGTCGCTTGACCCCGCACGCGCGCGCCAGTACTATGTGGAGAGTCACAAGGACGACGACCGCTTCTGCACCATGTGCGGTCCCAACTTCTGCGCCATGCGCATATCGCAGAAAGTATCTGATGAGTGCGCGAAATAATCGGTGGAAAATGTTTTACGAAGAACTTAAGAAGTACAACTGGGATGAAACCACCGCACGCATCGACGCCAAGACCGGCGCCGATGTGGAGCGGGCTCTTGCAAAGGAGCATCTTGATGTGGATGATTTCATGGCGCTCATATCTCCGGCAGGAGCAGCTTACCTCGAACCGATGGCTCAGCTCGCCCACCGCTACACGCTCGAGCGCTTCGGGCGCACTATAAGCTTGTACATACCCATGTATGTGTCAAACGCCTGCACCAACCACTGCGTGTACTGCGGTTTCAATCACGACAATCCTCTTGAGCGGGTTACTCTGACTATGGACCAGGTGCGCGCCGAGTGCGAGGCGATACGCAAGCTCGGACCGTTTGAAAACCTGCTGATTGTCAGCGGCGAGTTTCCCGCGCTCAACGGCGTGGATTATCTTGAGAAGGTGCTCCGCACCGCGCGCCCTTACTTCAACAACCTCACCATAGAGGTGATGCCGATGAAGGAGCGCGACTATGCGCGGCTGGTCCACAGCGGACTCAACGGAGTGGTGTGCTTTCAGGAAACATACCACGAAGCAGCGTACAAGACCTATCATCCGCGCGGCATGAAATCTATTTTTGAGTGGAGAGTCAACGGATTTGACCGAATGGGAGCGGCGGGAGTCCACAAAATCGGCATGGGAGTGCTGATAGGGCTTGAGGACTGGCGCACTGATGTCACCATGATGGCGCGCCACCTCACATATCTGCGTCGCAATTACTGGAAGACACGCTACAGCATCAACTTCCCCCGGATGTGTCCCGCAGAGGGCGGCTACACCCCGAATGTGGTGATGACCGACCGCGAGCTCGCGCAGCTCACAATGGCATTCCGCATATTCGACCATGACGTCGACATTTCATATTCCACACGCGAGAAGCCCGCTTTCCGCGCCAATATGATGAAACTCGGCGTGACATCCATGAGCGCCGGCAGCAAGACCGAGCCTGGAGGCTATGTCTCCACCCCCGAGGCTCTCGAGCAGTTCGAGGTGTCCGACTCGCGCACCCCCGTGCAGGTTGCCGAGGAAATCCGCAGCCTCGGCTACGAGGCCGTGTGGAAGGACTGGGACAAAACCTTTGACGAATCTCCCGCCGCTGCGCAGGTATGACCTCCGGCATGACCAACATACTCCGCTCCATGCGCTCCGCATGGCCGGTCAGCGATGAATCGGTGGAAAAACTGTGCGGCTACTTCACGCCGTGCAGTTTTCCCCGCCGTCACCGTCTTATAGAGGCCGACAGGCGCTGCCCGCTCGCCTACTTCGTGGAGCGAGGACTCACCCGCTCCTACTGGATGGTCAACGGTGAGGAAATCACCACCTCGTTTTCTCACGAAGGAGGCATAGTGTTCAGCATGGACGAACTCTACTATGACCTTCCGAGTCAGGAGTATGTCGAGACAATGGAGCGCATCGACGCTTTCAGCATATCCCTGCGCGACCTGCGCGACCTTTTCGCAACCGACCACGACATCGCCAACTGGGGCAGGGTAATCCATCAGAACGAGTACCGTCGCCTGCACCAGAGCCACAAGGAGCGCCTCACCCTTCCCGCCCGCGAGCGCTACGAAGCCTTCCGTCAGCAGTTTCCCGAAGTGTGCCGCCGCGCCAATCTGAGCTATATCGCTTCATATCTCGGCATCAACCCCTCTACCCTGAGCCGTCTGCGCAAAAGCGTTTTTTGACCTGCGTCAATTTTTATAAGATGACGTATCGCTAACTTTGCAGCCGTAAAGAGCATCATCAATCATATATCACTTATGCAGATACAGAAGCAAAAGCCCCATTACGAACTTCTTGACGGGCTCCGCGGAGTAGCCGCGCTTATGGTAATATGGTATCATGTGTTTGAAGCATTTGCCACATCGCCTGTCGACCAGAAATTCAATCACGGCTACCTCGCAGTCGATTTCTTCTTTGTGCTGAGCGGATTTGTGCTCGGATATGCCTACGACGACCGCTGGAAGCGCGGCCTCACCGCCGGCGGCTTCATGCTTCGCCGTGTCATTCGTCTGCAGCCCATGGTTATCATCGGTGTGCTGCTTGGAGTTGTCAGCTTCATAGTGCAGGGCTGCGAGAAGTGGGACGGCACCTCGGTGTCTACCGCCGCAGTGGTGCTCTCGCTCATTCTGGGACTCTTCATGCTGCCTGCCCTCCCCGGCACACTCCCCGAGGTGCGCGGCAACGGCGAGATGTTCCCTCTCAACGGTCCGAGCTGGTCGCTATTCTTCGAGTATATCGGCAGCATACTGTATGCAGTGATTCTTCACCGCCTGTCAACCCGCGCCCTGCGTGCCGTAGTGATAGTCAGCGGCATCTGCCTCGCTGCCTCCGCAGTAGGCAATTTCTCCGGAGCATATCATCTGGGAGTAGGGTGGAGTGTCGGCGATTATGGATTAATCGGCGGATTCCTGAGGCTCGCCTTCTCGTTCAGCATCGGTCTGCTGATGTCGCGCGACTTTAAGCCCGCACGCATCCGCGGCGCCTTCTGGCTGTGCAGCGCTATTATAATAGGTGTGGCGTGCGTGCCCTATGTCACCCCGGACGGAGAAGTGTCGGTGTGGAACGGCGTGTTTGATTCGCTGTGCACCCTCGTCATATTTCCCGCCGTGGTATATCTCGGGGCGTCCGGATTCACCTCCGACCGCACCTCCGGACGCATCTGCGAATTTTTCGGCAACATCTCCTATCCGGTATATATCATCCACTATCCGATGATGTATATGTTTTACGCCTGGGTATGGGCCCATGGCTACACATTCGCTCAGGTATGGCCTGTTGCCGTGTGCATCTTCTTCGGCTCGATATTCCTCGCCTGGTTCTTCCTCAAATTCTACGACCGGCCTGTGCGCCGCTTCCTCCACCGCCGCCTCGGCGTGTGAGCCTAAATGGAATATGTGTTATAATTGGTCGAATTAGACTTATTTGTCTAATTTGACCAATATTTTTTGTAGGACACAGCTGTCTGTAAATGGCGTAGTTACGAAAATCTTTCTTCGTAAAGAAAATGCTGCGTTTTTGGTAGACGTTCCATATACAAGCCCCGCAAGGGGCTTGACAATGATTGATTTGAAAAGGATGAGCACACCCCGCAAGGGGTCGCGAGATGTCCGCAGCATTGTTTTGATTGTATGTATTTGCATAAAAGAATGAATATATATTGCTTAAAATTCGTTATTCCTGCATCTTTGCCCTGTCGCTTTTCTTTTATAATGTGCGATAACTTGAATAAATGAAT
>JAIDJW010000102.1 GCA_029052015.1 Paramuribaculum sp.
GGCTCGTTCACCTTCAAGGATGCCGAGGATTTTGCCAGGAATCACGAGGACTCAGTGTGCTGCGGCCATGTGCAGGTCGATGAGCAGTATGCGATGTTCAATGACCCGCACACCCAGGCTTTGCGCTCCGCCAAGACTATAGGCACGGAGGCTAATCCCATCAATCTTGCCGGAGCATGGCACGGAAATCCATATGACACATATTCCACGGCAAACAGTTATGTGATAAACGCGCCGGGCTACTACAACATACCGCTCGTCTATGGCAACGGCATCAAGAACGGCGCTCCTAACAACAAGGCGTGGGAGCATACGATGACTGTGAGCGATAGCAGCCCGTACTCCTTCATGACGCATACCGGATCTCATATCTCGAATCCGTATCTCAAAAACACCGCTTCCATCACCACCGCCGCTATAATAACTACCAATATAAAGCACGCCGTTCAGCTCGTGCATCTTAGCGACGATTATCTGACGGTGTATGTCGACTCGACATATATCGGTCAGGGCAATACCACGGTGTGTGTGCGCGATGCAGCCGGTGACATAATGTGGAGCTGGCATCTGTGGACCACCGACTACAATCCTTACACCTCCACAAAGGCGGTGCCGAACAATATAGGCGAGACCTACGACTTCATGGAGGTGAACCTCGGATGGGTGTATCCGGAGAATGCCGAAAGCAACCCCAATCGCGCTGTTTACTGGAAGCCCGCGCAGCAGCGCCGCAAGTCCAAATATCAGAGCGATCTGCATGAGGAAGAGGCGGGACTGTACATCACCAAAAACCGCTACCGCATACTCCAGGACCAGTACATAGCATCCATGAGCGGATATGCACCTTATTATAACTGGGGCCGCAAGGACGCTCTGCTGCGCACAATCCATCTGCCCGGTGTGATGCCCAAGAATGAATTCGGCAACACTTTGATACCGTATAAATACAGCTACCGCTGGCTGTTTGACAACAAGGAGCTGGAAAGCGGCGGCCAGACCCTGCGCTCAGGTCATTGGTACTATGCCCAGTTCTCAATGGAAGAGGCTATACGTGTGCCATGGGCAATGGGTACGATATATCAGCTTGCCCATGGCGATGATTTCGTGTATGAAGGATCAACTCAGGTAGACTACCATATTACCTGGTGGAAAGGTCAGTACACCAGTATCACCAATGCCGGTCCGGTGCCTATAAAGAGCGGCGGAACGTGGCCTATCGGTCAATTCAACGGCACACGTCTTAGCCCTTTCCATACCGATTATGCCAATTATCTTGATTTGTGGTGCATAGGGCAAAATGGCGCAAGTTATCTCGATGAATCAGGCGGCACTGCGGCACATCAGGTCATAAAATCGGTTTATGACCCCTGTCCGCCCGGATTTATGGTGCCACCTAACCGCGCTTTTGACAAACTGAATTCCTCAACCGGAGAATGGGGTCCGATAGTAGGTACCCAGGTGTCGAAATATCGGTTCAAGGAATTTGGGCTTGATTTGCCTGCAATGCCTTTCCTCAGTGCCCGTATAGGCGGTGCGGGTGTGAACTATAACAAGCGTGTGCCGCAATGGGATATGGACGAAGGCTTTACCCGCGACGGCTATCTGAACTATTCATACTGTATGCCTATGGAGGAAGTATTGTTTAATAACAGCACTTCGCTTTGGACGGTTGATGTTACACAGCTAAAGCATAGTACGTATACTTATCTGGCAGGCTCCATATATAATATAACGTTGGGTTTTGTAACAAATCCGGGCACCGGAATCGGCGCAAACGGTCCGACAGCCCAGGAGAGCACAGACCCGCGCCCGGCTTCCGGCTTCGGCTGGAGCATCTCCTCTCGCCAGATCCGTCCCGTCAAGGAGAAGTAGCGCCGGGGGGATTCTTGGCTGCTTGGGGATATTTTATTAATTTTGTGATTCTCAAATCAACAAAATGGAAATCAATATCACCGATATACCCGCAGAGGTGCAGCAGGCCAAGATGCGTTTCGGCATCGTGGGCAACGCTCCGGCGCTCATCGCCGCAGTGAGCCGCGCAATTCAGGTTGCGCCGATAGACCTGTCTGTGCTCATCACCGGCGAGAGCGGCACCGGCAAGGAGTTCTTTCCCCAGATCATCCATGCTTTCAGCGCCCGCAAGCACAGCAAGTACATAGCCGTAAACTGCGGCGCTATACCCGAAGGCACCATCGACTCCGAGCTTTTCGGACATGAAAAGGGCGCTTTTACCGGCGCCGTGGCCACCCGCAAGGGATATTTCGAGGAGGCTGACGGCGGCACTATCTTTCTTGACGAGGTGGCAGAGCTGCCTCTTACCACCCAGGCGCGCCTGCTGAGGGTGCTTGAGAGCGGCGAATTTATCAAGGTCGGCTCATCGACGGTGCAGAAAACCAATATCCGCGTTGTTGCCGCCACAAACGTGGACATGATAAAGGCGATAGAGGAGGGGAGATTCCGCGAGGACCTGTACTACAGGCTGTCGACTGTGAATATATCCATTCCCCCGCTTCGCGACCGCGGCAGCGACATTGGGCTGCTCGCCCGCAAGTTTGCCGCCGACTTTGCCGAGCGCTACCGTATGCCTCAGATAACCTTTGACGAATCCGCGCGGTTGCAGCTGCAGCGCTACCGCTGGCCCGGCAATGTGCGTCAGCTCAAGAATGTCACCGAGCAGGTGGCGCTTTTCTGCGCGGGAGAGACTGTGACGGCTTCCATGCTTGAGCAGTATCTTCCTGACAGCGGCTCGGCATATTCGCCGGCGGTGGTGAGTCATCACCGCTCTCATGAGTATGAGCGGGAGAGGGAGCTACTGTTCAACATGATTTTCAGAATGCAGGGCGAAATAGATGCCCTGCGGCGCGAGATTCAGGGCAAGAACGCTCCCGCACCCGAAGATATGCCCCGCAGCCTTGTGAGATATGCTCCGCCGGAGCCGCACCAGGAGTTGGTGGTCACTCCCGAGGCGGTGGAAACCGTGCCCGCCACTCTTGAGGAAACGGAAAAGGAAACTATCCGCCGCTCGCTCGAAAACAACGGCGGCCGCCGCAAGGCAACAGCCCGCGAGCTCAACATATCCGAGCGCACGCTCTACCGCAAAATCAAGGAATACGGACTTGAATAAGCCTGTCTTTTTTGCAAAAATGATAGAAATATGAAGAGAAACACATTATATATGCGCCTGCCGGTAGCCGTTATAGCGGCGGTGCTTCTTGCCGCATGCGCGAGCATGGGGCGCCCCGAAGGGGGACCGCGCGATGTTGACCCGCCGGTGTATCTCGGCAGCAATCCCGCTCCCGGTGCGCTTAATGTGGATAAAAACAAGATTACAATACACTTCAACGAGAATGTGCAGGTGAAGGACGTGATGAGCAAGGTGGTGGTGTCGCCCGCGCAAGTCACTCCGCCACTCATCAACGCACTCGGCAAAAGGGTTGTGGTGGAGCTGCGCGACACCCTGCTGCCCAACACAACCTATACTCTCGACTTTTCCAACGCCATCAGCGACCTGAACGAAGGCAACGAGATTGACGGTTTTTCATTCGACTTCTCTACCGGACCGTATATCGACACCCTCCAGATTTCAGGCATGGTGTTCAAGGCCGACAATCTCGAGCCCGCGCAGGGAATGCTCGTGGGGGTATATTCCAATCTGTCGGACACCGCAGTGAGAACTCTGCCCATGGAGCGAATCACCAAGACCAACCAGCTCGGAGAATTTACCGTGAGGAATCTCAAGGAGGGCACATACCGGATATTCGCGCTCACGGACAACAACCGCGACTATCACTGGGACCGCTCGGAGGATATAGCTTTCACGGACGTGACGGTGACACCCACAGTGACCTCCACCCAGGTTGCCGACACTCTCAAGGCTGCCGATGGCTCCGATTCCATAGTGAGCCGCACAACGGCTGTCTATGCCCCGTCGGATGTGCTGCTGACGTGGTTTAACGAAAACTACAAGCCGCAGTATCTCGTCAAAAACGAGCGCCCCGAGCGTCACCTCATAAAGTTGCAGATGAACGCGCCGTCAGACACCTTCCCCGAGCTGACGGTGGTGAACGGTCCTCTTGCCGGCACGCGCATTGACCGTAGCGCGATACTCAACTCCTCTGCCACACGCGACACTCTTGAATACTGGCTCACAGACTCCGCGCTCATCAGGCAGGACTCCCTGCTTGTAGCCGCCCGCTATCTGCGCACCGACACCCTCGACAATCTGTCGTGGACGGATGACACCCTGCGCCTTTTCATGCGCGGCGCCAGGAGAAAAGCGCATGAAAGCAATAAAAAGAAGGACAAGAATAAGGGCGACAGTGTGCCCGAACTGGTGTTCATGACTTTCCGCACGCGCACAAACGGCACTCTCGAAGTATATCAGGACCTTGAGTACACCGCCTCGCAGCCGGTCAAGTCAATCGACAAAAACGGGGTGAGGCTCGAATATTTCGAGGACACGGTGTGGATAGAGATAGAGCCGCCGGTGTTTGTGCGCGCCGACTCCCTCCGTCCGATGTTGTTTAAAGCCGACTATGACTGGGAGCCCGGGCTGAAATACCGCCTGACGGTAGACTCCGCAGCTGTGACGGGAGTATATAATGAGTGGAACAAGACTGCCAGGACTGAATTTACAGTCCGGTCGCTCGACGATTACTCGTCGCTCGATTTCAGCATCAGTGGCATAGACGCTCCGGCGGTGGTGCAGTTGCTCAGCTCCAATGATGTGCCACTTATGTCGGAGCCTGTGCGCAACGGGCATGCCGTGTTCATGCATCTGCTGCCCAACACATACTATGCGCGTCTGTTTGTCGACTCCAACGGCAACGGCAAGTATGACGACGGCAGCTTCACACTCGGGCAGCAACCGGAGGAGGTGTATTATTTCCCGAAAAAGATACCGGTGAAGAAGAAATGGAACGTGGAGCAGCCCTGGAACGTGACCGAGCTGCCTCTCGACCAGCAGAAACCGCTGGAAATAAAGAAAAACAAGCCCAAACCCAAGCCCGGCGAAATGCCTGAGAATGTCCCGGAGGACGAGGATGACGAGTTTGGCGACTTCTACAATCCCGGCAACATCAACAACAACCGCACCAACGGTTCGATCAGTAACCGCCGAGGCAGTTCCGGCCTGAGGCGCAATGACGGCAGCCGACTTGCAATGTAAGCTCAACCAACTCTGACTATGGCAGGTACTAAAATATCCTATCGCGGCGACATGATGCCTGAGCCTACGCTGAGGCGCCTTCCGTGGTATCTTGCATACGTGAGCATGCTCAGGGCGCGTAATGTGGAATATGTGTCATCAACAGCTATCGCCAAGGAGATAAACGTCGAGGCTTCGCAGATTGCCAAGGACTTGTCGTTTCTCAACATCCGGGGCAAAACGCGCATCGGCTATGCAGTAGCCGCTCTCGAGAGGGTGCTCCGCTCATATCTCGGCTTTACCAGCGAGCACAATGCCGTGATGATCGGCGTCGGTTCGCTCGGCAGGGCGCTGATAACAGACTCCGGTCTGACGCGCTACGGTCTTGACATCGTTGCCGGATTTGACGTCAATCCGCAGGTAGTGGGCCGCACTATCGGCAATGTGCCGGTGTTTGACATTGCCGAGCTGCCTAAGATGCGCACCTCTTTCGGCGCCGACATAGCTATCATCGCAGTGCCGGTCGACTCCGCCCAGGAGGTAGCCGACCTCGCCATCGCCTCCGGCGCCAAAGCCCTGTGGAACTTCACGCCGTTCCGCATCCGCACCGCCGAAGGCATTGTGGTGCAGAACACATCCATATACGCTCACCTCGCGGTGATGTATAACCGACTCAACTCCCTTAATCCCGACTGATGAAAGCCATAGCGTTTGACCGCACTCCCGGCATGCCGGTGAGAGTGCCCCCGGCAATCGACATCATTGTTGACTCGGCTCTGGTGAGCGCCGGACGTCCGATGTTTCTGCCCGACTTTTCCGACACCTGGGAGGCGCGCTTTTATGTAGCCTACCGTATCAGCCGCCTCGGCAAGGATATCGCCGAGAAATTCGCCCGGCGCTACTATGACGCGTTTACTATCGCTGTCAGGCTTGTGCCGGAAGCGATGGCAAAGGTTGTCAGAGAGGATATCCGCACCACCGGAGTGCTCGGTGTGTTTGACTACTGCGTAGGCACCGGTGAGTGGCTGCCGCTGCCTGATGAGGGCAAGAGCGTGAGCATAGCCGGCGCAGGTGTGTCGGCAGATATTTCTGTGGCGGAGATAAGCCCGGACGTGGCTATACACGTGGTCAGCAGCTACAGCACTCTCAAAACCGGCGACATTGTTATGCCGTGTATGCTCCCTATGCGTGTGCCGGTAAAGGCCGGCGACAATATAAGCATAACCGTTGACTATGAGCCATGCCTCGAATTCCGCATAAGATAAGCGCAATATAATGGCTCCGCCGCGCAATAATCGGCGCGAATCTCAGTTATTAAAAGTATGAGAGCTAAAGCTATTTTATGCGGCTTGGTCTGCATCGCGTCATTGCAGGCTGCCGCGCAGGATAAAAACGATTTCAATCCCATCCAGACCGGCGTCAACTCGCTGAGCATCGCCCCGGATGCCCGCGGAGCCTCCATGGGCGACCTCGGAGCCGCCACCGACCCCGATGCCAACTCGCAGTTCTGGAACCCCTCCAAATATGCGTTTGCCTACAGCAAGGCGGCTGTGTCGCTGAGCTATACGCCCTGGCTGCGCAAACTCGTCGACGATATTTTTCTCGCAAATGTGTCAGGCTACTGGAAAATCGGCAGGGACGACAATCAGGCAGTGAGCGCTACCCTGCGTTACTTCTCACTCGGCGAGGTCACAACCGGCAACTCCGCAGTGGGCAGCGCGCAGACCCTCAACCCCTACGAAATGAGCGTTGATGTGGGGTATTCGCGCAAACTGTCCGAAAAATACTCCATGGGAGTGGTGCTCCGCTACATATATTCCGACCTAGGATTCTCAGATTCATACGCCGGCGACAACTCCACCGGCGCATCAGCCTTCTCCGCCGACATATCCGGCTACTACACCACATATCCCATCATCGGACGCAACGAGTGCCAGTGGTCGTGGGGCTGGAACATATCGAACATAGGCACCAAAGTGTCGTATAACCACGGCGAGGACCCCGCCTTTCTGCCCACCAATCTGCGAATAGGCACAAACTTCACCTTTCCGCTCGCCGACTACCACAACCTGTCGATAGGCCTTGACCTCAACAAGCTGCTGGTGCCCACCCGTCCCCGCGAAAGCGACTACGACACCTCCAACCCCGACGGTCAGCGCGAGTATCTTGACGCTCTTGAAAACTGGGAGAATATGTCGCCTATCACCGGCATATTCAAATCGTTTTCCGACGCTCCCGGCGGCTTCAGCGAGGAGATGAAGGAGATAATGTGGTCGCTCGGTGCGGAATATACCTACAATCAGCAGTTTTTTGCCCGCGCCGGCTATTTCCACGAGAGCGCCATGAAGGGCAACCGCCAGTACTTCGGCATCGGTGCCGGATTCGCCATGAATATCCTGCGCATCGACGCTTCCTATATGCTCGCAACAGCGCAGACCTCGCCCCTTGACCAGACCCTGCGCTTCACCCTCACGTTTGACATGGACGGCTTAAAAGAACTTTTCGGAAGAAGATGATGGAAATAAATGATATACGCACCGGATTGGGCATGGATGTGCATGCCTTTGCCACCGACCGCGAACTGTGGATTTGCGGTGTGAAAATACCATACGAATTTGGACTGCTCGGCCACAGCGACGCTGATGTGGCGCTCCATGCGCTGGCCGACGCTCTTCTCGGTGCCGCCGCGCTGCGCGATATCGGCTATCATTTTCCCGACACCGACCCGCGTTTCAAGGGTGCCGACTCGCGGGTGCTGCTGCGCCATGTCAGGGAGCTTGTGGCGGAAAAGGGCTACAGGATAAGCAATGTTGACGTGACAATAGTGGCGCAGGCTCCCAAAATGCAGCCTTATATAGAGCAGATGAGGGCTACGGTTGCCGCCGACCTGTGCGTTGACACCGACCGCGTGTCTGTCAAGGCAACTACTACCGAGCATCTCGGATTTACCGGACGCAAGGAGGGCATAGCCGCCTTTGCGGTCGCCACATTGATTAAATAATCACCATTCGAGGGCTATGTGCTTCCACACTCGCTGGGGCACCAGTCGCCACAGCCCGGTGACTATCGCCCAGCGGCTGTCGATGGTAGCTACCCTGCGCTTGCGCAGCACCGCCTTTTCGATAAGCGGAGCCGCGTAGTCAATGCTCATGAGCAGCGGATAGTTCTTGCTCTCATCAAGCAGGGGAGTGCGGATGAATCCGGGACGGATGTCGGTAAACTTCACATTGACCTGCTGCTGATAGGCGAGCTGCTCGAGAGCGTTGATGAAAGTCTGCTGAAACTTCTTCGAGGCGCTGTAGGCCGCCGACACCCCAATGCCTTTGGTGCCTGCAACCGAGGTTATCACTGCTATCTGTCCTGCGGTGCGGTTGGCTGTGGCCTTGAAGTACTTGTAAGCGGCGGCGGTTATGCGCGCAAATCCGGTCACATTGGTGTTGAGAGTGGTGGTGAGCTTCAAATCCTCGATGTCCGGGTCATAAAATCCGGTGCCGGCGGCGTAGAGAAGTATATCCATGCCGTCGATAAGCTCTATGAGGTCATAGAATCTCTTCACGGCATCCTGAGCGGTGACGTCTATCTGCTCCACGGCGATATTTTCGGGATAGAGCTGCTTGAGATTGTTGAGCCTGTCAAGGCGCCGGGCAGCCACTCCCACTCTCCAGCCCGCGCGGGCAAAATCGGTTGCGATGCGTTCACCGAGTCCCGATGACGCGCCGATAATAACTATTTTCTTCATGATGTGTCAATGCTGAGCGCCGTCAGTGACGCCCTCTCCGGTATTAACTTTCGGGGAGCTCTTCTTGTTCAGCGGCAGGGTGTACATTACCGAAAATCCTCCACCGATGGGAGTGCCGCGTTTGCCGAATCCGGGAATATACATAGGCTTGCCGTACTCGCATTTGCCCTCGTGAATCAGCGAATGATATCTTAGCTGCCATCCGAGCGATATATTGCGGTAAATCTTGACTTTTATGCTCGCAACGAACTCGAAATAGCCCGCGGTTGTGCTCTGGTCGGGGATATTGAAGGGTGGATTGTCCCAGTAGCCGTTGCCGGACGCTATATTTTCGACGCTGAACGAAAACGGGGTGAATGCGTAGCGCACTCCAAAGAGCAACTGATAGTCGGGATTGGAATTGTAGAAGATATTGTAGTTCATTCCAATCTTGAAATACGGAGCCATCGGGCTTTTGAAAGTGTAGTTCAAATCGTCAGGCCTGATATCCGCTGATGACAGGCCGAACTCAAACACCGGCTTAAACCGGTTGTGGAGGCTCACTTCACCCCAGAAGCCTATGCCTCCGTACTCCTGCCCGATGATTCGCATTGCAGGGTCCCATATATCTACACCCACGGTCACCGCGTGGAGAAGGGGATAGATGTTGCCCACGGGAGCGGCGAGCCCTGTGGTGTCGACATATTCGCTGCCGGTAACGGTGTCCACCAGCACTATGTTGCCCTTGGAGTCGCGGGTCTCGGCAAGTCTCGACTTGTCAAACTCCACCGGCTTGGTGTCCTTTTTGGTGCCGGCGGTGGGCGGTGGCGGCACAACGGGGTTTATGCGCCGCTGCGCGAGGGCGGAGCCGCCGCAGAGCAGGCATAGTGTAGTGATAGCCGTTATGATGAGTCGTTGCGCCGTCATAGATTTTCTTCGGGAGGTGTTGCTGTTGTGGTGTCGTCCTCAGACTCGGCCACTCTGAAATAGATTTTTATTCTTTCAAGGTCGTAATTGTTGACAAACGAGTCGAGAAGCTCCACTCCTTCAATGAAATGTGATGTGTGGGCAATGCGTGTGATGGTGTAGAAGTACATCGCTCCGCACTCCTCTGACACAAATCTCGGCTCGGAGGTGTAGTCTATTGTCAGGGTGTCGTTCAGCTCCGGTGTGTCGAGGTCTTTCTGGAGATATCTGAAGCAGAATGAGGTTGAGGGCAGGTCGGAGCGCAGCGGAAGATACACCCATGAGGCGCGCACGCCATACACCAGCGACGAGTCGCCGCGCGAGCCGATGCCGTACACCTTTATGGAGTCTACCGTTATCTGCGTGCTGTCCTTGTCGGAGTAGAAGCCCGCCTGCGGTATGCTGCTCTGATTTTCGAGACATCCCGAAGTGTTGCAGCTCGCCCCACAGATGCTAATCAGCACACCTGTTAATAATATGCTCAGAATTTTCCCCATTTCACGATTTCGTCCATTGACTTGCGCTTCTTTTCCGGGGTCTTCGCGTCAGCGAGCGCATATCCGAGAGGTATTATCGCAATCGGCTCGGTGCCTTCGGGCAGGTTGAGCGCGGTGGTGAGCGCGGGAGCGTCAAAGTTGCAAATCCAGCAGGTTGCCAGCCCGAGCGATGCGGCTCCGAGGCATATATGCTCTACTGCTATGGCCACGTCAACATCTGTGTGGTCCTTGCCGTCGGCTCTGTGCCACGCCTCGGAGTGAACTCCGCAGGCGATTATGAATGTCTGCACATCCTTCACCCAGTCGCGGCCATAGGTGGCGGCTACTTTTTCACACAGCTCGGGAGTGTCGGCAACGATAAAGAGCCAGGGCTGCCTGTTGCATGCCGAGGGGGCGAGGCGTGCGGTGTCGAGCACTGCAAGCACCATCTCGCGGCTCACCGGCTGGGGTGAATATGCGCGGCATGAGTATCGGTTGTTTACAAGGCTATAGTACTGGGGGTATGCGTCGATATTTTTCATGACAGTTCTTCTTCAATTTCGTAATGGTTGCGTCCCGCGGCATTGCGCACAATCAGCTCTCCGACAAATCCGGCGAGAAAAAGCTGGGTGCCGAGCAGCATCATTGTGAGCGATATATAGAAGTAGGGTGAGTCGGTGACGAGTATGGTGGGATTGCCGGCATGGAGGTTGTAGAGCTTCATGGCGCCGACAGCAATCACGGCTATGAATCCGAGGATAAACATCAGGCTGCCGAGAAATCCGAAAAAGTGCATCGGCTTGACGCCGAATTTGTTGGTAAACCACAGTGTGGCGAGGTCGAGGTAGCCGTTGACAAATCGGTCGAGACCGAATTTTGTCTTGCCGTACTTGCGTGCCTGATGTTGCACCACTTTCTCGCCGATGCGGTTAAATCCGGCATTCTTGGCGAGGAAAGGTATGTAGCGGTGCATATCGCCGTACACCTCGATGTGCTTCACCACTTTGTTGCGATACGCTTTGAGGCCGCAGTTGAAGTCGTGGAGATTGTTGATTCCGCTGACTCTGCGCGCGGTGGCGTTGAACAGCTTTGTGGGTATGGTTTTTGACAGAGGGTCGTAGCGCTTGCGCTTCCATCCGCTCACAAGGTCGTAGCCGTCCTCGGTAATCATGCGGTACAGCTCCGGTATTTCATCGGGGCTGTCCTGAAGGTCGGCGTCCATGGTTATTACCACATCGCCCTGGGCACGGACAAATCCGGTGTTGAGTGCCGGCGATTTGCCGTAGTTGCGTCGGAAGCACACCCCTTTGACTGCCGGATTAGATTTGGCAAGCTCCTTGATAACCTGCCAGGAGGTGTCGGTGCTGCCGTCGTTAACAAAGATTATCTCGTAAGTAAAAGAGTTTTCCTTCATCACGCGGGCAATCCACTGCTCGAGCTCGGGCAGCGATTCTGCTTCGTTGTAGAGAGGTACTATTACCGATATATCCATAATGGTGGTGACTAATTCTGTTTTAATTTGCCGCCCTCGCCGCGCGCGCGGGCAAGGAGTGCCATGAGCAGCGACAGTAGCGAGCCGGAAAATATGCCGAGCCATATCATCTCCACAACCATCGCTACCGCGCTCGGCATCAGATTGGCGTCAATCATGCGCTCCATCACATCGGCCATCTCATCGCCGCTCTGCCATGAGGAGGAACGGTAGAAGTCGATAGCCTCGCGGATGCGCTCGGTCATGAAGTCAGGGTCTATCCACTTCAGATACACTGCCGCTACAAGTCCGCTAATCAGGCATCCGCAGGCAAATGTGACTATGCCCTGCATCCACAGCGATGAGAGCAGGGTGGTGGCGCTGTCGGCGAGGTAGCTTCTGCGCAGAAAACGGTATATGACAAAGGGCACTGACACCATTATTGCGAAGCTCACTATGCCGAGAATGGGGGCGGTGAACGAGTACACTCCGGCAAAGAACATGGCGCAGAGCATGACGCCGAAAACAAATCCGTCGTCGGCTCCTCGTCTGTAGGGTGATGCTCCGGGGTGTTTCATCTCTGTTGCCTGTCAGTCGCGGTGGTCATTGTGATAGGTGCCGATGTGGCGCTGCTTTTTCTCCTCGAAAATCTCTGAGATAGCGAAAAATATGCCGGTTTCCTCAACATTGCCGAACTCGTCGTTGATGGCGGTGCCGAAAATCCTCATGGTTGGGCTTAGGCTCATGTAGGCGTTGACAAGCGGCGGTATATTCACGCCGTGATTGCGGATAGCCTTGTTGAGTATGCGGTAGTCCTCGGCAAACGTGGTGCCGGTAAACAGGCTTTCCATCGCCGAGGTGTCGAAGTCGGCGGCGAGGGGTGTGCGGGGTCTCACCAGATTGTCCGGGTCGGGAAAGTGGCGGTTGAGGAAGTAGAGTATCATGTCGCGGCAGTCGCGCGAATAGCTCGGATACATAGTCACCTTGCCGAAGAGATATTTTATTTCCGGGTGGATGACGGTGAGCGCCCCGAGTCCGTCCCACAGATTGTCGAGTGCATAGAGCGCTTTGGCTCCGGCTCTGGATGACTGATATTCCGGGCGCACGAACGAGCGGCCCAGTTCGATTGTGTGGGGCAGAAAATCCTTGATGAAGCGCTCCGAGAAGTCAAACATGTGGGAGGTGGCTATGCGCGGCGCTCCCTCGGCAGTGAATCGTATGTCGGAGCCTGTGATGTAGCGGTAGCCGCCGAGAATCTGGTCGCTGTCCGGGTCCCAGACTATGATCTGGCGGCAGGGCGGGGTCATGGTGTCGAAGCGGTCGATGTCGCAGGGGGTGCCGGTGCCTCCGCCGGCGCTGCGGAAGGAGATTTCGCGCAGTCGTCCGATTTCGCGCATAGTGTTTGGCGCTGTGTGTGCGTCGACGATATATATGAGATTGTTGCCCTTGTTGGTTTCGCGCAGAAAGCGGTCGGGCGTAAGCTCGGCTTTTATGAGCGATATGTCTACAGGGTCTATTATCTTTTCTTCCATACGATTAGTGGCAGGCGGCGTTTTGTTTTGGCAATTCGTACACCATTTCCCTTATCCGCGATGCCTGCTCTGCGGCTTGGGGTCCTCCCCGGAGGGATTGCCAGCTCACGGGCTTGCCGACAAATATGTCGAAATGCGCGTTGCGGCAACGGAAAACTTCGCGAGGCAGATACACCATTTCTATATTGAGCCTGATGCCTGAGCGCTCGCGCAGTTTCGCAAAATTATAAAAAAAACTTGAGTTGCGCCCACTAAAGTACACGGGAATTACGGTGCGTTGCGTGGCGATGCTTTTGTTGACAAACATTTTGTGCCACTGCAGGTCGGCGATTCCATCCTTGAGCCGGCGCGAGCATAGCCCGGCGGGGAAGATTATCACCGGGTCATCGCCTCTGAATGCCTCGTCGATGGCCATCCCGGCCTGACGCGACTGCGAGCCGTGCTTGTTGACCGGCAGAAACACCGGCTTGAGCGGCTCTATAGCCATCAGCAGGTCATTTACGGGAAATTTCAGCGGCTCGCCGTAGACGGATGCCACAAAATCAATCATGGCTATGCCGTCGAGCCCTCCGAGGGGGTGGTTGCTGACGATTGTCACCCTGCGGTCGGCGGGCAGGTTTTCCGCGCCGTGAACGGTGTAGGTGATGTTGAGCTTTTCAAGCACCGCACTGCAGAATTCCGCTCCTGTTTTGCCCGCGGTGTAGTCGAGCATATCGTTCATCTCCTTCTGGCGTATGGTGCGCTCCACCCACCTGATGAGGGGGCGCGGAATGAAGCGGCTGTAGCGTGGCAGCCGCGCGCGGATTACCGCCCCGACATCTATTTTGAGTGGCTCGCTGCCCATGGCGCTTGTGCCGGCTTATGCCGGATATATGTCGTGGCGTGCCGCCAGAAGAGTGTTTTTCATCAGCGACACGATTGTCATGGGGCCTACTCCGCCGGGCACCGGGGTGATCCATGAGCATTTTGACTCCACGGCGTCGTAGTCAACATCGCCGCGCAGGCGGAATCCGCTCTTGCGTGTGGCGTCGGGCACGCGGGTGGTGCCGACGTCGATGATTGTTGCGCCTTCCTTGACCATGTCGGCGGTGACGAATCCGGGGCTGCCGAGAGCTGCTATGATTATGTCGGCGCGGCGGCAGGTCTCCTTGATGTCACGGCTTGAGCTGTGACACACGGTTACTGTCGCGTCGCCGGGATTGTGCTTCTGCATCATGAGTGTGGCAACCGGCTTGCCGACAATGTTGCTGCGGCCGAGCACAACGCATTCTGCGCCTTTTGTAGGTATGTTGTAGCGCTCGAGGAGTGTCATGATGCCCATTGGGGTGGCGCTGACAAAGCAGGGCAGACCGATAGACATCCGTCCTACATTCACGGGGTGGAAACCGTCGACATCCTTGCGGTAGTCGATAGCCTCTATGACTCTCTGCTCGGAGATGTGGCGCGGCAGGGGTAGCTGCACTATGAAGCCGTCGACTTCGGGGTCGGAATTGAGTCCGGCGATGGTTTCAAGCAGTTTTTCCTCTGTAATGTCGTCCTCGAAGCGGATGAGTGTGGACTTGAATCCGCACTCCTCGCAGGCCTTGACCTTGTGGGCAACGTAGGTTTCGCTGCCGCCGTCGTGTCCGACGAGTATGGCGGCGAGGTGGGGTCGGCGCTTGCCTTGCGCAAGCATTTGTGTCACAGTCTCTGAAATCTCGCGCTTGATGTCCGAGGCAACTTTCTTTCCGTCTATAATCATGGTGTGTATGCGGTGGGTGGGGTTATGAAGATTGAGGGATTATCGGCGGCGCATCGCACGCATCATTTTCATCGGGTTTTTCATCGATGTGGCGGCTTTCATCATCTTGCGTGTCTCCTCAAACTGTTTGAGCAGTCTGTTTACTTCCTGGATGCTTGTGCCGGAGCCTTTTGCTATGCGCTGGCGGCGGCTGCTGTTGATGATGTCGGGGCGCTGGCGCTCGGTTTTGGTCATGGAGCGGATGATTGCTTCGATGCCCTTGAAGGCGTTGTCGTCGATGTCGATGTCCTTGATGGCCTTGCCAACTCCGGGAATCATGGAGGCGAGGTCCTTGAGGTTGCCCATCTTCTTGATTTGCTGAATCTGGTTGAGGAAGTCATCGAAATTGAACTGGTTTTTGGCGATTCTGCGCTGCATTTCCGCCGCTTCCTTCTCGTCGATGGCCTGCTGCGCTTTCTCTACGAGCGACACAATGTCGCCCATGCCGAGAATACGGTCGGCCATTCGCGCGGGGTGGAAGAGGTCGAGAGCCTCAAGTTTCTCGCCTGTACCCACAAATTTGATGGGTTTGGTGACGACGGTGCGGATAGAGAGGGCGGCGCCGCCTCGTGTGTCGCCGTCGAGCTTGGTGAGCACCACTCCGTCAAAGTCGAGACGGTCGTTAAACTCCTTGGCGGTGTTGACGGCGTCCTGACCGGTCATGGCATCGACAACGAAGAGGGTTTCGCTCGGCTTCACCGCATTCTTGATAGCCTCGATTTCGTTCATCATCTGCTCGTCGACGGCGAGTCGTCCGGCGGTGTCGATGATTACGAGGTCGCAGTTGGCTGACTTGGCGTGCTTGATGCCGTTTACCGCTATTTCAACGGGGTTTTTATTGCCGTCCTCAGTGTAGACCGGCACTCCGATTTGTTCGCCGAGCACTTTGAGCTGGTCGATGGCGGCGGGGCGGTACACGTCGCAGGCAACAAGCAGCGGACGCTTGGCCTTCTCGCTCTTGAGCTTCTTGGCGAGCTTGCCGGAGAAGGTTGTCTTACCGGAGCCTTGCAGACCCGACATGAGTATGACGGCGGGATTGCCGCTGAGGTTGACCTGGGCGGTGTCGCCTCCCATGAGCGCGGTGAGCTCGTCATGGACAATCTTCACCATCATCTCGCTCGGCTTGACGGCGGTGAGCACATTCTGGCCCAGAGCTTTCGCCTTTACGGTGTCGGTGAAATTCTTTGCTACTTTATAGTTAACGTCGGCGTCAAGGAGGGCGCGGCGCACATCCTTGAGGGTCTCCGCAACGTTTATTTCAGTGATTTTGCCTTGTCCTTTGAGGAGCTTGAAGCTTCTTTCGAGTCTTTCGCTGAGGTTTTCAAACATGGTTTCTTGTGGTATGTATTATGTGAGAGAGTTGGTGGCGGTGTCGGGAAATATTACTTTGGGTTTGAATGTGGCAGCCTCCTCGGGTGTCATCGAGGCGTAGCTCATGATGATGACTATGTCGCCGCGGTGCACCTTGCGCGCCGCCGCTCCGTTGAGGCATATCACTCCGCTGCCGGGTGCTCCGGCAATGACGTAGGTGTCGAATCGCTCGCCGTTGTTGTTGTCTACGATATATACTCTTTCGCCGGCTATGATTCCAGCAGCCTCCATGAGCAGGCTGTCGATGGTTATGCTGCCGATATAGTCGAGGTTTGCCTCGGTCACCGTCACGCGGTGTATCTTTGATTTAAGAACTTCTATCTGCATTGCTACGCGATATTGTATCTGATATTGTCGATGAGTCTTACGTCGCCGCAGTACACGGTAATGCACCCTACCGGCTCGGCGCTGTCGCTCCACTGCTCAATGGGCTGCATTGTGGCGCCGTCGACGATTTCATAATATTCAACCTTGAGATGGGGGAAGGAGTTGACGGTTTCGGTAACGAAGCGCTTGGTCTGCTCCACTGTGTGGGTCTTTGCCCAGTCGGTGCTGGCTGCGAGAGTGCGGGCTATGGCCGGGGCTATGGCTCTCTGCTCGGGGCTCAGGCGCACGTTGCGGCTGCTCAGGGCGAGTCCGTCGTCCTCGCGGCATATCGGGCAGGCCACTATCTCGTGGGTGAATCCCTCGAGCTCGGCCATGCGGCGTATAACGGCTATCTGCTGGAAGTCCTTTTCGCCGAAATAGGCGCGGGTGGGGTGGCTCCAGGCAAAGAGCTTGCTCACAATCTGCGCCACTCCGTTGAAGTGGCCCGGACGCATGGCGCCTTCCATCACTTCGGCAACCGGTCCGAGGTCAAACACCCTTGTGTCCGGCTCCGGATAGATTTCGCTCACTTCGGGGATGAAGGCATAGTCGACGCCTGCCTGCTCAAGCAGGGCGCAGTCGGCGGCTTCCGTGCGCGGATATGTGCGCAGGTCATCGGGATTATTGAACTGGGTGGGGTTGACAAACACGCTCACCACAACAATGTCGTTGTCTTTGCGGGCGCGGCTCACGAGGCTCAGATGACCGGCGTGGAGCGCTCCCATTGTGGGCACCAGACCGATAGTGCGCCCCTGCTCTGAGAGAGAGCCGGTGATGCTGTCGAGGTCTGCAACGGTGCGTATTATTTCCATGTTGTTATCATTCTGTGAAAAATACCGTGCAAAATTACAAAAAAATAGCGGGTGCGCACGCGTTATTTTATAGTTGTGGGTATATGCCGCATAAAATTTGCTTAAATTTGCAGTAACAATGGAACAAGAATACGCATCAGGCTTGCTCGAAAGCGCGGTGAGAGAACTGTCGAGACTGCCCGGAGTGGGACGCAAAACCGCTCTGAGGCTGGCTCTTCACATACTGCGGCGCGATGAAAGCGAGGGCATAGCTCTCGGTGAGGCTATCATAGATTTGCGCAGGAATATCAGATATTGCAAGGTGTGCCACAATATATCGGAGACCGAGCTGTGTCCGATTTGCGCTTCGGCGGCGAGAGACCGCGGCTGCGTGTGTGTTGTCGAGAATGTGCGCGATGTGATGAGCGTCGAGAACACAGGGCAGTACACCGGGCTGTATCATGTGCTCGGAGGAGTGATTTCGCCCATGGATGGCATCGGTCCTGACCAGCTTGAGATTAACAGTCTGGTGGAGAGGGTGAGAGGCGGCGAAGTGCGCGAGGTGATTCTCGCTCTCGCTGCAACTATGGAGGGTGACACCACCAACTTTTACATATACCGCAAGCTCGCGGCTTTTCCGGATATCCGCATCACGCAGCTCGCCCGAGGCATGGCAGTGGGCAATGAAATCGAATATACCGACGAGATAACTCTCGGACGCTCTCTGCTTCAGCGCACACTTTTCAGCGACACTTTCAACTCATGACAGCTCCACTCCTAAGCGACGACCTGATAACTCTCCGCGCCCTCGAGCCGGCGGATGCTGACTCATTGTATCTGTGGGAAAACGACACGCGCCTATGGAATGTGGGGTGTGCCAACGCTCCTTTCTCGCGCAGGCAGCTCGAGGACTATATCGCCGGCTATGACGCCGATATCTATTCGGCGCGCCAGCTAAGGCTTGTTATTGCCGAAAAAAATACCGGCCGCGCCATTGGCACAGCCGATATATATGACTTTGACCCGGTGAATCAGCGCGCGGGCATAGGAGTGCTTGTAGAGGAGTCTCAGCGCGGCAGAGGCATAGGCGGCAGGGCTATAAGACTTCTGGAGCGCTACTCTTTTCTGAGGCTGGGGCTTCATCAGCTCTGGGCTGTTGTGCCCGCCGACAATGCTCCCAGCCGCAGGTTGTTCACTCAAGCCGGCTACAAAATCACCGGCTGTGCGCGGTCATGGGTGAGAAGAGGCCACAGTTTTGTGGACGCTTATCTCTATCAGCGGTTGAATATCGACGAAAATCTTTCGATATAGCCCTTGAAGCGGGGTGTGGAGCGGAGCTCTCCCACATTTATGGCATCCTGCGAGTTCATCCAGTTGTGGTAGTTGGCATATCCTTTGTCAAGAGCGGCCTCCATGCAGTCGGCTGCCTTGTCGAGGCTTCCCTTTGACGCATAGTAGCAGGCACCGTAATAATTGATGAGCCCGTCATTGTCTGTCTGATTGGTGAGCAGCGAGTTCATCCATGAGTCAGCTTCGGCGTCGCGTCCGAGCTTGAGAAGCGCGAATCCTCTGAGCGATTTCACATCGGAGGGGTCGCTCTGAATGTCCACAACTCTTTCGTAGAGCTTGTCGGCAAGCTCTTTCTGTCCGAGTTTTTCTGAGCACACCCATGCGCGCTGCATCAGGGTCGGCGCGTCGGTAGGCTCGGCAAGAAGCGCTTCGGCAAGGGTGACTGATGCTTCGCCGGCATTGCCGAGAGCCACTTGCGCGTCGGCTTTGGCGCGAAGCGCCTCGGCCAGAACAGGGTTCTTGCTCAGTGCGCGCTCTGCGTTGGTCATCGCCTCGTTGTGCTCGCCCATGGCGTTTAGTATCTGGGCCTTGAGAGCATAGTAGGGGGCGTTGTCGGCTGTAGCGCTGATGGCGTAGTCGGCGTTGGCGAGGGCTGTTTCATACTGCCCCAGGGCATAGAAGCATTTTGCGAGTGATGAATTCAGCCCTGCGTAGGAATATAGCTTGTCGTTGAGGATTTTGTCGTAGTCCGACACCGCGGAAGTGAAATTATTGTGCGCTTCTGCTATCGCGGCGCGGATGTAGTAGAACATTCCAACTCGGGGTGCCTGGCGGATAGCGCGCGAAAGTCCGTTCATCACCGCGGGATAATTTTCATCGGCGAGAGCCACAAGCGATGCGAGCGCGCGTGAGTTTGCCGATTCGTCGCTTGTGAGCGCGATGATATAATCGTCGACAGCTCCCTCGGCGTTGCCCATCATTGTGCGCACTGACGCGCGGCGGATATATGAGTCGGCAGATGCGGGATAGAGGTCAACGGCGCGGTCGGCATAGTCGTTTGCAATGCCTATGTTG
>JAIDJW010000103.1 GCA_029052015.1 Paramuribaculum sp.
TCATATCCGCGAAGATACGAAAAAAGTTTAGAAGTTGAGGAGTTTACAAAGTCACAGCTGATATGGGGCGGCGCTTTGGCAGAAAGAATGAGCTGCAGCGCAGCAATGAGCCGCCGGAAAAATACGTTGGACCGAAACATCTCCCATTCACCATCCCGGCAAAAAAAAGCGCCCGGACCTGAGGAAACAGATCCGGGCGCTGATATTGTGTAGTGGCTCAGGCGCTTAGTCGGCGCATTTTGCCTTGATAAACTCGCGGTTGAGGCGGGCGATGTTGCTCAGAGGAATGTTCTTCGGGCATTCTGCGGCGCAGGCACCGGTGTTGGTGCAGTTGCCGAATCCGAGTTCGTCCATCTTCTTTACCATTGCGCGGGCACGGCGCTTGCGCTCTACCTGACCCTGGGGCAGAAGAGCGAACTGGCTCACTTTGGCAGAGACAAAGAGCATTGCGGATCCGTTTTTGCAGGCTGCCACGCAGGCGCCGCAGCCTATGCAGGTAGCGGAGTCCATGGCAACGTCGGCTACCTCCTTTGAAATTGGAGTTGCGTTGGCATCGGGAGCACCGCCGCAGTTGAACGACACATAGCCGCCAGCCTGCTGGATTTTGTCGAATGCGTTGCGGTCAACCATAAGGTCGCGGATAACCGGGAACGCAGCCGAGCGCCAGGGCTCTATAGTGATAGTGTCGCCGTCGTTGAACTTACGCATGTGGAGCTGGCAGGTTGTAATGCCCTGCACGGGGCCGTGGGGATGACCGTTGATGTAGAGCGAGCACATGCCGCAGATACCCTCGCGGCAGTCGTTGTCAAACACCACAGGCTCCTCACCCTTTTCGACGAGCTGCTGGTTGAGCATGTCGAGCATTTCGAGGAAGCTGCTGCCTGTCGACACGTTATCGAGATGATAATTGACGAACTGGCCTTTCTCTTTCGGACCACGTTGACGCCAAATTTTCAGGTTTATGCTGATTGTTGTTTCCATTTGATGTTTTTAGTTATTTGGTAGGCGCCGCCGAGCTGTAGGAACGGGAACCGGCGGCACCCCGTGGTTGTTGATGCTTATGACTTATAGTTACGTGTCTGAACCTGGATGGCCTCATACTTGAGGGGCTCCTTGAGAAGGATAGGCTTCTCGTTGTCACCGTTATATTTCCAGCAGCTCACATACATGTAGTGCTCGTCGTCGCGCTTTGCCTCGCCGTCGGCAGTCTGGTACTCCTCGCGGAAGTGGGCGCCGCAGCTCTCATTGCGGTGGAGGGCGTCGATAGCCATCATCTTCGCCATAACGAGGAAGTCCTCAAGACGCAGAGCCTTTTCAAGCTCGGTGTTGAGGTCGTCGGCGCGACCCACAATGCGGAGGTCGGTATAGAACTCCTTGCGCACATCCTCAAGCTCGTCGATAGCTTTTACGAGGCTCTGGAGTGTACGGCCCATGCCTACGAGATTCCACATCACATGGCCGAGGCGCTTGTGGATTTCATCGGGGCTCTTTGTGCCCTTGATAGCCATAAGCTTGGCGATACGGTCCTCGACATCCTTCTGGGCTTTGTCAAACTCGGGGGTGTCGGTGGTGAAGTGAGGCACCTTGATCTGGTCGCTGAGATAGTTCTGCATTGTGTAAGGCAGCACGAAATATCCGTCGGCAAGACCCTGCATGAGTGCGGAAGCACCGAGACGGTTTGCGCCGTGGTCGGAGAAGTTGCACTCACCGATAGCGAAGAGACCCTTGATAGAGGTCTGAAGCTCGTAGTCAACCCATATACCACCCATTGTGTAGTGGCTGGCGGGGAAGATCATCATCGGTGTTTCGTAGGGATTGTCATCAGAAATCATCTGATACATATCGAAGAGGTTGCCGTAACGGTCACGCACAACATCAGCACCGAGGCGCTCGATGGCATACTTGAAGTCAAGATAAACGGCATTACCGGTTCCTACACCGAAGCCGGCATCGCAACGCTCCTTGGCGGCGCGGCTGGCGATGTCACGCGGACAGAGGTTGCCGAACGCGGGATAGCGGCGCTCCAGATAGAAGTCGCGGTCCTCGTCGGGAATATCTGTCGGACGTTTCTTGCCTGCGCGGATAGCCTCGGCATCCTCTTTCTTCTTGGGCACCCAGATACGTCCGTCGTTACGGAGCGATTCACTCATAAGGGTGAGTTTTGACTGGTCTTCGCCGTGAACGGGGATACAGGTGGGGTGAATCTGAGTGAAAGCGAGGTTTGAGAGATAAGCTCCCTTTCTGAACGCCTGGATAGCGGCGGAGCCGTTACATCCCATAGCGTTTGTAGAGAGGAAGAATGTGCGGCCGTAGCCACCGGTGGCGAGCACGACTGCATGGGCAGCGTAGCGCTCGAGCTTGCCTGTGACGAGGTTGCGCACGATGATACCGCGGGCGCGACCGTCGATGATAACGAGGTCAAGCATCTCGCGGCGGTTGAACGACTTCACCTGGCCTTTCTGAATCTGACGGTTGAGCGAAGCGTAAGCGCCGAGAAGGAGCTGCTGGCCTGTCTGACCCTTGGCGTAGAAAGTACGGCTCACCTGGGCGCCGCCGAATGAACGGTTGGCAAGCAGACCGCCGTATTCGCGAGCGAAGGGCACACCCTGCTGCACGCACTGGTCGATGATGTTGTTTGACACCTCGGCAAGACGGTAAACGTTTGCCTCGCGGCTGCGGAAGTCGCCGCCTTTTACTGTGTCGTAGAACAGACGGTATACCGAGTCACCGTCGTTCTGATAGTCTTTGGCCGCATTGATACCACCCTGCGCGGCGATAGAGTGAGCGCGGCGGGGGCTGTCCTGAATGCAGAAGTTAAGCACATTGAAGCCAAGTTCGGCAAGAGTCGATGCGGCTGATGCGCCGGCAAGACCGGTACCAACCACAATTACGTCAAGATTGCGCTTGTTGGCCGGATTGACAAGCTTCTGGTGAGCCTTGTAGTTGGTCCACTTCTCAGCGATGGGGCCTTCGGGCACCTTGGAGTCAATCTGATATTCGGGGAGCTTGGAGGATTCGATGTCGGCGTAATCCTTCATTATAGGGGTAGAGTCAATCATGCCCTCTACGCTTTTTAAGTCTGCCATATCTGTGATTGTGTTGGATTAATTAAAACAAAGACCATTGGCGCGAAGTGTGAACACCACCGCCTCGATTATGAAAAGAACGATAATAATGGATGTCCACCAGCAGCCGATGCATTTGAGGCGGTTGATCCAGATACCGTTGTCCCAGCCGATGCTCTGACACATTGACCAGAAGCCGTGGTTCATGTGGAACCAGAGAGCAACGAAGCCGATGATATAAGCCACGGGAGTAACCCAGCAGCCGAAAGCGAGGTTAAGGAAAGAGGCACCGTCAGCGGGATGAATGCCATTGTATTCGCAACCGACAATCTCCATGAGCTGCATGCGTGCCCAGAACTGGATGAGGTGAAGCACAAGGAAAGCGAAAATCACAACGCCGAGCACAAGCATATTCTGACTTGACCACTCAACCTGCTTGGGAGTAGCGGTAACGGCATAGCGGTCGGCGCCGCGGGCCTTACGGTTCTGCAGCGTGAGCCACACTGCGTAGAAGATGTGAATGATGAACAGGAATGCAAGTCCCATGGATGCAACCAGGGCATACCAGTTGGCGCCGAGGAATTCACAAACTGCATTGTAACTCTTAGGGCTGAAAATCGCCACCGCATTCATCAGACAGTGAAATGTAACGAATAGGACAAGGCAAACTCCGGTGATTGCCATCACGAGCTTCCTTCCTATAGATGAATTAGTTAACCACATAGTGATAAGGAAATTTGAAATTATTTTTCGGTTATTTGGATTTAGCTAAGGTTATACATCATGCAAAAGTAATGTAAAAAAGCCGTCAAAACAACCATTAAAGAAAAAAATCTTTAAAAAGTTTGATTACCGCACCTGGGAGCGCATTAAAGACAGGCCCGGATTGCTTGTCCCTCGATTTTTTGTTCTATATTTGCAACTTGTAAAATTTATTCGTCACCAAAATCACACCTATTGACAGCCATGAATATAAAACGCTTGTTTTTTGCCCTGTCAGCGGCAGCAATGCTGTGTATATCCACCAATGCGGGCACCCCTGATATCGCGATTATACCTGCACCCCGGTCACTGAATCAGACGCAGGGGCACTTCACCCTCACATCCGGTGCAACAATCGGTTATGGCAAGGACTTAAAGGAGTATGCCGACTATCTGTCAGGTATTTTTGACAAATCCACCGGCTGGGAAATAGCCTCACGACCCGGTAAAGGCACAATAACCTTGGCGGTAGACCCGGCAAAAGTCAGAGAAGCCGAAGGATATACCATGAGCGTCACTCCCAAAGGCGTCAGCATCACAGGCGCTGACAAGGGAGGCCTCTTCTATGGCATACAGACCTTCCTGCAGCTACTCCCTCCGGAAATATATTCGCAGACAAGGGTCAAAAATATTGCATGGTCTGCACCGTGTGTAACTGTCAGCGACGCCCCCGAGCGCCCCTGGCGCGGCATGATGCTCGATGTTGCGCGCTACTTCCACGACAAGGATTATGTGAAGCACTATATCGACATGATGGCGATGTATAAACTCAACAAGCTGCAGTTTCACCTCATCGACGACTCGGGATGGCGCCTCGAAAGCAAAAAATACCCCCGACTCACAGAGGTAGGCGCATACGCCGGTCCGGAGCACAACAAGCTCGGCGGATACTATACCCAGGATGATATCCGCGAAATCATTGATTACGGACGTCTGCGCAATGTGGAGATTATACCGGAAATCGAGTTCCCGGCCCACATACTGTCAGCCATAGTGGCATATCCGTGGCTGTCGTGCACCGGCTTGCAGCACGAGCTTCCACGTCAGCACTTCATCAGCCGCGACCTGCTTTGCGTCGGCAAGGAAAGCTCAATAAAATTTCTTCAGGATATTCTCGACGAGACTGTTGAGCTGTTTCCCTCGAAATATATCAACATCGGTGGGGACGAAGCCGTTTACTCCCGCTGGGAACAGTGCCCCGACTGTCAGGCGCTCATGAAGCGCGAAGGTCTCACCAAAGCATCCGAGCTGCAAGGATGGCTCACAAACGTGGTTGCAAAAATGATGGCGGAGAAAGGACGCACAGTTATCGGCTGGGAGGAAATTATCACCCGCGGCAAGGTTGACACCCCCGTCGTTGCCCTGATATGGCACGATGTCAACGACTCGACCCTTGCAACCAAGGACGACCACAAAGCGATCCTCACCCCTGCCACACACATGTATCTTGATTTCCCCGAAAGCTCTACTCCCGGTGAGGTCAAAGCAGCGGGATGGATGCCTCCGATTTCTCTCGAAAAATGCTACTCTATGCCGGTCAACGATTATAGCGACAAGTCAACGGTGCTCGGCGTGCAGGGATGCCTGTGGAGCGACCAGTTCATACACGGCACAGTGCTCCAGGAAATCCAGCCTCTTAACGAGAACCGCTCGGAAAACTATGTGGACTATCTCACATTCCCACGTCTTCTCGCGGTGGCAGAAGTTGCATGGGGCAAAGAATCAGACCGCAACTACACTGACTTCAAACAGAGAGTTTCAAAGCACTATGCACGCCTTGACAACAAGGGCACCGCGTACCGCATACCCGAACCGGAGATAGCCTCCATGACAGAGGGGGCAAACGGAGTGACATTCACGCTGGCCCCATCTGTAGAAGGCTCACAGATAAGATACACTACAGACGGCACCTACCCTACCGCGCACTCCAAACTCTATGACGGCAATCCTGTGACCGCTGCAAGAAAAACCGACTTCCATGCGGTGACTGTTGTCAACGGCAAGAACCTATCTCTGCCTATCTACTTCGCTCCCGACTACTCGGCTTACGAAAAATACGGCAGACTCGCGACCGAGTGGACTCCCCTCCACATCCAGCCCGTTTCCTCGCCCTGGCGCATTGACGCGACAGGCAAAATTTCGGGTAACGGCGAGTATGAAATCACATTCATTCCGCTCAAAGGCAACGCCACACTGCATCTCGGCAATCTCAAGCTGATGAAGCGCGAAGAAAAACTCGACGAAGTTACAGCGGACAACACTCTCACCTCTGAGCCGGTGCAGTACTCATTCAAGGTCGACTCTTTCGAGGCAGGAACTCCCTTCACCGTGGTTGTTGACCAGTGGGGCGAGAATGCCGCAGATTCCCACGGCCTGGTATTCATCCGCAAAAAAGACTGACACCGCCTATGTATTATATGGGTGAGCTCTACAGCTTTCTTGAAGAGCTGAGCCACAACAACAACCGCCCCTGGTTTGCAGACCATAAGGCAGAGTATGAGGAGCTGCGAGCACAATGGCTCGCAGACATAGACCGCATGCTTGCGGCAATGACGGCATGGGAGCCGGCACTCGCGGGACAGACGGCGAAGTCATGCGCATACCGATTCTACCGCGACACCCGCTTCAGCAGCGACAAAAGCCCATTCAAACTCTTTTTCTCGGCCGCCATATCACCGTGGGGACGCAAGACCTATCGCGCCGGCTACTATATCCAGACCGGCATACGCGGCATAGGCGACAATGGTCTTTATGCGGGAATATGGTGTCCTGAGGCTCCCCTGCTCAAGAAGCTGCGCCACGCGATAGTTGACAACATTGAAGAATTTGAGCAGATACTCACCGCGCCGAACCTTGTGGAGAGTTTCCCTGAATGGGCGGGCGACACTCTCAAGACCATCCCCAAAGGCTGGGACAGGAACCACCCGTGTGCAGAGCTTCTGCGCCGCAAGGATTTCGGACGCTTCCACCCCTGCCAACCAAGCTTTTTCATGGACAAGGATTGGCCAATCAAAGCGGCGGAACTATTCCGCGACATAAAGCCTATGGTGGATTTTCTCAATTACTCCATAGACGAGTAGTCTTGGCTGTTAGCGGCGTTTTTGCTAATTTTACGCTCTGAAAACAATCGAAATTATGGCAAAGAAAGTTGTAGAGACACCGCTGATGAAACAATATTACGAGATGAAACAGAAGCATCCCGATGCGGTGCTTCTGTTTCGTGTCGGCGATTTCTACGAGACTTTCAGCGATGACGCGATAACGACCTCTGAGATTCTCGGCATAACCCTGACAAAACGCGCCAACGGCTATGCGTCGGAGGTAGAGCTTGCGGGATTTCCCCACCATGCGCTGGACACATACCTGCCCAAGCTGGTAAGAGCCGGCAAGAGAGTTGCGATATGCGAACAGCTTGAAGACCCCAAACTCACCAAAAAGCTGGTTAAGCGCGGCATCATTGAGCTTGTCACTCCCGGCGTCAGCATCAATGACAATATTCTCGACCACCGCCAAAACAATTTCCTTGCAGCCGTGCATATCGGCAATGGACCGATGGGAGTTGCGTTTCTCGACATATCCACAGGTGAGTTTCTCACCGCGCAGGGTGCGCCGGACTATATCGACAAGCTGCTGGTCAACTTTTCCCCGAAAGAGGTGCTGGTAGAGAATGACAAACGCGGCAAATTTAACGAACTCACCGGCAACCGCTGCCTGATATCAGGACTCGACGACTGGGTTTTCACCATTGAGGCGGCTACCGAAAGACTTCTGCGCCAATTCGAGACCGGCAGCCTGAAAGGCTTCGGCATCAACAATATGCCGTCGGCAATAATAGCCGCCGGAGCAATCCTGCACTATCTTGACATAACCCATCACACTCGCATAGGTCATATCTCGTCGCTTAGACGCATCGAGGAGGAGCGGTATGTGCGTCTTGACCGCTTCACCGTGCGCAACCTCGAGCTCGTTGAGAGCATGAGCGAGGACGGCAAAAGCCTGATAGATGTGATAGACCGCACCGTGAGCCCTATGGGAGCGCGTCTGCTGCGGCGATGGATTCTGTTTCCGCTCAAAGACCCTGCCGCCATCAACCGCAGGCTTGATGTGGTGGAGTATTTCTTCAAGCATCCGCAAGAGAGGGAGGAACTCAAATCTTGGCTTGAACAGATAGGCGACATGGAACGTCTGGTGTCGAAAGTCGGCGTCGGAAGAGTGTCGCCCCGCGAGCTCGTGCAGCTACGCAACGCTCTCGGAGCAATTGTGCCCGTGAAAGAGCTGTGCAGCGAAGCCGGCGACCCGGAAGTAGCCGCCATCGGCAATAAGCTCGACCCCTGCTCCGCCGCGCGTGAGGCGATAGCAAATACGATTGTGGACGATGCCCCCGCCGCCCTCGGCAGAGGTCCGGTGATAAGACCCGGCGTTGACCAAGAGCTTGACGAACTGCGCGACATAGCATACTCCGGCAAGGACTACCTGATGAAAGTGCAGGCGAGAGAGAGCGCCGCCACCGGAATTCCGAGCCTGAAAATCGGCTACAACAATGTGTTCGGCTACTATATCGAGGTGACCAACACCCACAAATCGAAGGTGCCCGCCGAATGGATTCGCAAGCAGACTCTCGTCAATGCCGAGCGCTATATCACCCAAGAGCTGAAAGAGTACGAAGAGAAGATACTCGGCGCCCAGGAGCGAATAGATATCATAGAGACACGCCTCTACAATGAACTTACGGCACAGATTGCCGAGCACATCCACTCGATACTTGAGGATGCCGCACAGATAGGACGGCTTGATGTGCTCCTCTCCTTCACAAGAGTGTCAATCGAAAACCGCTACAACCGTCCGGTGGTCGACGACTCTCTGGATATAGACATTGCCGAGGGGCGCCATCCGGTCATTGAGAAGCAGCTCCCTCCAGGAGAGCCATACATATCTAACTCTGTCAGCCTCTCCAACAACGGCACCCAGATAATGATGATTACCGGTCCGAACATGAGCGGTAAGTCGGCGCTTCTGCGCCAGACTGCCCTGAATGTGCTGCTCGCACAGACCGGTTGCTTCGTCGCCGCGCAAAGCGCCAGAATAGGAGTGGTAGACAAGATTTTCACCCGCGTGGGAGCAAGCGACAACATATCGCTCGGCGAGAGCACATTTATGGTGGAGATGACGGAAGCGGCATCAATACTCAACAATATGAGCCCGCGGTCACTGATTCTTTTCGACGAGCTCGGCCGCGGCACATCCACCTACGACGGCATATCCATCGCCTGGGCCATAGTGGAGCATATCCACGACTACGGCGACATGCACCCCAAGACCCTCTTCGCCACCCACTACCATGAGCTCAACGAAATGGAGCGCAACTTCAAGCGGGTTGTCAACTACAATGTGAGCGTGAGCGAGATAAACGGCAAGATAGTGTTTCTGCGCAAGCTCGCGCGCGGCGGCAGCGAACACAGCTTCGGTATCCATGTGGCAAAACTTGCCGGCATGCCGCGCTCAATAGTTGACCGCGCCGACCAGGTGCTTGCAAAACTCGAGGATGCCAACAGGCGTGAAAACAAGGAGAATATAGAGAAGACCCTCGACTCGATAGGCCAGAGCGGAGGCGACGGTGTGCAGATGACATTCTTCCAGCTCGACGACCCGGTGCTGTCGCAGATACGCAACGAGATACTCAACACCGACATAAATAATCTCACGCCGATGGCGGCGCTAAACAAGCTGCACGACATCAAGCAGATTATAACCGGTAAGGATTAGTAGTTAGCGTTTTGAGGCAAAAAACTCCTTCATTAGCGCTGCGCACTCGTCGGCAAGCACACCGCTGACAACCGTAGCCTTGGGGTGAAACGGCATGGGGGTGAATGTGGTGTAGCCACGTTTGACATCACCGGCTCCATATACAATCCTTCTTATCTGGCTCCAGCCTATTGCTCCGGCGCACATCAGACACGGCTCAACGGTGACATACAGCGTGCATTTGTCAAGATATTTGCCGCCGAGAGTCTGCGTGGCAGCCGTTATCGCCTGCATTTCGGCATGAGCGGTCACATCGTTGAGAGCCTCGGTCATATTGTGTCCTCTGCCGATAATCCGTCCGTCACAAACAATCACCGCACCGACAGGAATCTCCCCATCCCCGGCTGCAATCCGCGCCTGCTCAAGCGCTTGCTCCATGAATCTTTCGTCGTCTGTAGTCATAACAAATCTATTGTGAGTCCCTCGTCGGCGGCAACAACAGCATCAAACTCCTGCCGCGCCTCGCGCATAAGCACCTCGACATCGGTATAGCGCTTGGAGTAATGCCCGATTATCAGCTTCCCTACTCCCGCCATCCGCGCTATGCGCGCGGCCTGGCGCGCGGTAGAGTGTCCGCGCTCGACTGCATTATGCTCATTTTCATCGCCGTATGTCGCCTCATGATACAGCACATCGACACCGCGAACCGCCTCTGCAACACGCTCATCAAACACCGTGTCGGAGCAATAGGCGTAGCTCACAGCCGGGTCTGCCGGCAAAGTGAGGCGGGCGTTGGCAATAATGTCGCCTGAAGGGGTCACAAAATCATTGCCGCCCTTGATGCCCGCGAGCTGCGACACCGGGATGTCGAAAAACTTCACCATATCGCCGCGCAGATGGCGCTGCTTGGGCTTCTCGCGGAATATATAGCCGACACACGGTATGCGGTGATACAGCGGGAAGGTCTCGACAGTGAGGGCATGATCCTCGAAAACGATGCCTCTCTCCGGCACCGCCCTGAACTCGATGTCGTAAGGGGTGTCGCGGCAGAAATAGTTGACAAAGCTGCGAAACATCTCCATCCCCTGCTGCGGCATGTGGACAGTGACCCGCCCTCCTTTTTCATGCAGCGCGAGAGTTGACAGCAGCCCCGGCAGCCCGAAGCAATGGTCGCCGTGGAGATGCGATATGAAAATATCGCTCAGACGCTGAAATTTGAGCTTCATGCGCCTCATCTGCACCTGAGCGCCCTCTCCGCAATCTATCATCATCAGCCGGTCGCGGAAATCCACTACCTGACATGAGGGATTGTGCCTTGCGCTGGGCGTCGCAGAGCCGCAGCCGAGTATGTTTATCCGGAACTTTGCCATATTCGCCTGCAAAGATAACATTTTTATCCGGTAGTAGTTTGCCGGAAACCGCTATGTTGAGCGGCTGTGGCAGAAGTCATCGGGTTATACGGCGCGCCGGAGGATTGCAAGTAAGATGGATGCAATTCCTGCCCCATATAGTCATACCACTCGTTTTCATGCATTAGTCCACGAGCCGGAGCGGGATGCGGCGCAGAGGGGGCTGATTGCGGAGATGCCGGAGCTGATTGCTCCGCTGAGGCTTCGGGCTGCGCGGTCTCCTTTTCAGCAGCTTCTGCCTGAAGAGAGGCTTGTTTAGCGGTCTCTTCCAGAGTGCTTTCCGTCTTGACTTCCGGAGCCTTCTGTGCGCTCTGCACCTCATCGGGAAACTTTTGGGCGAACTCTTCCGGGGTCATGTAATCAAGCTGACCATATTTCTCAAGATAGGTAGAGCACTCCACCAGCAATAAGAAAAAAGCCTCGAGGAGGCGAGGGAGACCCTTTGGCAGCTGACCCTTATAAACAAAGTGGAGAGCGGCATCGATAACCCTTGCGCGCTGCGAGGGTGAAATAAGGTCAAGAGCCCCGGCAGTAGCGGGTGAAAAGCAGAGATTTTTCATTTGCGACGTACTTAATTATTATTTTTCTGCAAAGTTACGAGACGCAAGTCCTGCAGCTCTGCGAAAATGCACTTTGTGATTTTTTGCCCCTATATATTGGCAATCTGCCACCAAATCAGTAACTTTGGGGCAGTTTTTCATAGGATTAGATTTTTAAGGTTTAGGACGCAGGCACCCGTCGTGAGACGAACGCCTGCGTTTTTGCGTTGCTTTTAAGTAGAGCTGCAGCGCAGCAGAGCGGACCGGAGGTGCGCAAATCTTATTAGCCGCGGTTAACAATCTGCCAAACCTCCGGCTTGAGCGCTATATCGCGTTAGCTTTTTGCAACGCCCAGCCGCTACCATCTTCTCCCGACCCTCCAAAGGAGAGCTGCAGCGCACCGCGCAGCTTGTGGTAAGATGTTTGTTTAAGGGAAAGTTGCTACAGCGTAGCAAATCTGCCGGGGAATTGATTTGTTGCGCTGCTCCTCTCCCTGCACTCACCCTGCCGGGCATCGTACAAGGTTTTCGGATAATTGGCTCACCCGCCGGTGTCCCA
>JAIDJW010000104.1 GCA_029052015.1 Paramuribaculum sp.
GCCAGACTGCTTGCTATCACACTAATGCGCGATGGCGACTTCAAACGCGCTGATGTCATGCTCGAACTCGCGCTCGACAACGCTATAGCCGCAGGCGACAGAATGAGATTCACCCAGGCGGCGAGGATTGCGCCAACTATCACAGACTCGTATCGCCGCACCGAAGCGCGATTCAAGACACTTCTTTTTCTGTTTATGACGCTTTATATTATAAGCCTTATAACAATTGCATACCTGTGGCACACACTTCACAAAAGCCGTCGCAAATCAGCCGAAGTACAACAAAAGATAAAGGATGCTGACCTGCTGCGGATGAATTACTTCCACAAATTCCTGACAATGTGCGCAGTATATATCGAAAAACTTGAAGACTATAAAAAACTGACCCACCGCAAGATAAAAGCTGGCCAGACGGAAGAGCTGCTGAGAATGGTAAAATCAGGCGAGATGGTGCAGCAGCAGACTGAAACATTCTATTCGCTTTTTGACAGCGCGTTCATACAGGCTTACCCAACTTTTGTCAAGGATGTCAACAGACTGATGCAACCGGACAAGATGCTGGACATCCCCCCGGCAGATTGCCTGAGCACAGACTTCAGAATACTTGCGTTCATGCGCATCGGCTTCGACGACAGCTCACAGATAGCTCGCTTTATGGGGCTTTCTGTCAACACCATATACACTTATCGCAACCGACTTAGATCGCGTGCCATTGATCGTGACAGCTTTGAGGACAACGTCATGAGCATAGGAGACTGATAATAACGGCAAACAAATATGGCCGGCTTTCCATCGGGAAGCCGGCCATATTTATATCAGTTGAATGTTGGTTTTATGCCTTGCCGTTGCTGCCAAGCACATTGGTGATTTTGTGCTTGTAGAGACGCTCCATCTCTTCACGAGCCGGTCCGAGATATTTGCGCGGGTCAAATTCACCGGGCTTGGTAGCGAAAATCTCACGCACGGCAGCTGTCATAGCGAGACGGCTGTCTGAGTCGATGTTGATTTTGCACACTGCGCTCTTGGCTGCCTTGCGGAGCTCCTCTTCGGGGATACCGATTGCATCGGGAAGTTTGCCGCCATATTTGTTGATTGTGTCGACATATTCCTGAGGCACCGATGATGAGCCGTGAAGCACAATGGGGAATCCGGGGAGTTTCTCCATGACTGCATCGAGAACTTCAAATGCGAGTGGCGGGGGAACGAGTCTGCCCTCGGCATTGCGTGTGCACTGCTCGGGAGTGAATTTGTAAGCACCGTGTGATGTGCCGATTGAAATAGCGAGGCTGTCGCAGCCTGTGCGGGTTGCGAAGTCGATAACCTCTTCAGGATCGGTATATGTGTGGTGGTCGGAAGAAACCTCGTCCTCGACTCCGGCAAGCACACCGAGCTCACCTTCTACAGTTACGTCAAACTGGTGGGCGTAGTCAACAACTTTCTTTGTGAGAGCCACATTTTCCTCATAGGGAAGATGTGAACCGTCAATCATTACAGATGAAAAACCGTTGTCGATGCAGCTCTTGCAGAGCTCGAAGCTGTCGCCATGGTCGAGATGAAGCACAATCTGGGGATTTTCCCAGCCGAGTTCCTTGGCGTATGCTACCGCACCCTGCGCCATGTAACGGAGAAGAGTTGCGTTGGCATAGTTGCGTGCACCCTTCGACACCTGGAGAATAACCGGAGACTTTTCCTCGGCAGCTGCCTTGATGATAGCCTGAAGCTGCTCCATGTTGTTAAAGTTGAACGCGGGGATAGCATAGCCACCCTTGATAGCCTTGGCAAACATCTCGCGAGTGTTTACAAGACCAAGTTCTTTGTAACTTACCATTTTGGGTTTATTTTTTAGTGAAAAAAATGTTGTTGTTTATTCTATCACTGCAAAAATACAAAATGCACCGCTAATAAAAAAACTCTCCTTGTTTAAAAAGCGCTAAATTATTTGCGCAGATGAAGCCATGCGTGTACACATCCGACAAACAAGGCCCCGCCTGCTATATTGCCGATTGTGGCAGGCACAAGATTATTAAACACAAAAGCGCCGACACTCACATCAGCCCCCTCCATCATGCCGGTGGGAATAAAAAACATATTCGCGATAGAATGTTCATAGCCGATAGCCACAAAAGCCATGACCGGCAGCCAGCACGCAGCCATCTTGTCTATGAGCGTGCGCCCGCTGAGAGCCAGCCACACCGCAAGACACACACACCAGTTGGCGCCGATGCCCTTCACAAATACCGTAAGCCAGCTCATCGACACCTTTGCCTCTGCCATCCGTATGATAGCCGTGTGCCACGGATCTGGCGATGTCAACCCTGCCGTATAGACCATAAGCCACGCAAAACCAACAGCACCGATAAAATTGCCTACATAGACTATCGACCAGTTTTTAAGCACTGTGACAACACCATACCGGCCCTTCATGTATGCCGGCACCAACAGCGCGTTATTGCCGGTAAAAAGCTCCGCGCCAAGCACCACCACAAGAACAAGTCCAATAGGAAACATCGCGCCGCTGAGCAGACGCTGCAATGCGGGATTACCCGCAGTGGCTTCAGGAAACCCGAAGCCGACAACAAGAGACAGCACACCGCCAAGAGCGATATAGCATCCCGCAAGCACTGACAGGATGAGCAATTTTGGCGTCTTTCCTGTGGTTTGCGCTTTGGTTTCTCCCACTTTGAGCGATAATTCAGCTACTTCGCCCGGTGTTCTCACTTCCATAGAGTCATAATTATGGGTGGCGTTTAATACAACAATCTGCCGCAAGAACATTCCATCTTGCAGCAGACCGTATGATAAGTTTTCTGTCTGTCAAATAAAGGCAGGCAAGCACAACGGCTTACTCTTCGACTGTGCGGAGCTTCTGCACATAAACCGCCTTCATCATCTTCTTGCGGTTGCTAACCGAGGGCTTTTCAAAAGCCTGACGGCTGCGGAGTTCCTTGACAATACCGGTTTTTTCAAATTTGCGCTTGAATTTCTTCAGCGCCCTTTCGATGTTCTCGCCTTCTTTTACTTGTACGATTATCATTTTGTTATTTAGTATTTAATTAGATGCGTTGTATTCTTTTGCGCGGCAAAATTACACACTTTTTTCATTATGACAAAAAAATCGTGGCATTAATATCCGAATATACATTTTTTTTGGTTGAACACGAATTAGAAACTACCTTTGCGCCGCAAAAATTCAAATTATGAAAAAAACACTTATTGGCGCGATATGCGCATTGTGCGCTCTCGCCGCCTCGGCCGAAGGGTATCAGATTAACACCCTCAGCGCACGACAACTCGGAATGGGACACACCGGAGTGGCTATGAAGCTCGGAGCCGAAAGCATGATTTTCAACCCCGCCGGTCTCGCATTCTCTTCAAAAACACTCGACATCGCAGGATCTGTCACCGGTATAAAAGCGGTTGCCACGGCAAAAATCGGCGGTGAGTCATATTCCACCGACAATGGCATCAGCACTCCCCTGTCTTTTAATACCGCATTCAAGGTCTATGACAATCTTCAGGTTGGTCTATCCTTCTTCACTCCATACGGAAGCAGCATAAACTGGACAAAAAACTGGCCCGGCGCTGTCCTCAACCAGCGTGTGGACCTGAAAGTATACACCATACAGCCTACTGTTGCATGGAAAATCACTCCACGCCTTAGCGTCGGGGCCGGACTTATGCTCGCATGGGGCTCTGTCGACCTTGACAAAGGTCTTGTCGGAGCATCCACCATGGATGCAGCCCTCGGACTACTTGCCGCTACCGGGCTGGTACAGACGATGGGAATTGACCCGGCATACCGGTTCGGCCAGACCTCACCGGCAGGTGTAAACCTTAAAGGCAAATCGCGTATGGCTGTGGGAGTCAATGTCGGAGCTATGTTCGACATCAGCGACAGAGTAAGCGTCGGAGCGTCTTTCCGCACAAAAATGACAATGAAGGTCAACAGCGGTGATGCCAGTGTGGAATATGCCAACGAAATAGCGCGGGTTATTCTTGAAAAAGACCTTAATATTATAAACAGCGCCAATTTCAGCGCATCCATGCCATGCCCGTACGTACTTGCTTTCGGCACATCATGGAAGCCTGCCGACAGACTCACACTTGCCCTTGACGCACAACTGACCGGATGGAAAACATACAAGGAGCTGAACATCGATTTCCTTGCCGAGCAGCTTGACCCGTATGACCAGAAACTGCTCAAAAACTACCGCAACGCATGGTGCTTCCGCGCAGGAGGGCAATATGCGCTGACAGAACGCCTAGATTTAAGAGCCGGCATAATGATAGACACCAATCCCGTAAGCAACACCCACTACAATCCCGAGACTCCGGGAATGACCAAAATCGGTCCTTCTGCAGGACTCTCCTTCAGACCTATCCCTCAGCTCTCGGTCGATTTCGCATTCATGTATGTGGCAGGACTGGGCAAAGATGGCGCTTCATGCACATATACCGACTTACTTGCCGCCAAAATGCCGGCACTCAATCTACCTGCCGAGCGTACTTTCACAGCCGACTACAGAGTGCACGCATTCACACCCTCGATAGGCTTAAGCTACTCATTTTAACATCGAAATAATAAAAAGAGTCACATCCGGTAAACTTTTGCACACTTTTGCAGGTTGTAGCAATAGTATTGAATTCCAAACTAAACATTTTATCACCAGATGAAAACTCTATTCATTTCAGCGGTCGCAGCACTCGCTCTCTTCACTGCATGCACCGGCACCGAAAAAACAGACAAAGCCGAATCAACACTCGCTACCAAAATCGAGAATTGCACCAACACCGACAGCCTCAAGGCATACGTCGATGAAGCCAAGGCCTACATAGTGAAGCTGCAGAGCGAAGGCAAAGTGGACGAAGCAAAAAAATTCCTCGAAAAGATACAACCGGTAGTCAAGGATAAGGCGCCCGCGCTTGCCGGCACATTCGCCGCTATCGGAACCACACTTGACAAAGTGACCGACAAGGCCGAAGCTAAAGCCGACAGCGCAAAAGCAGCGGTGGCAGACAGCATTGACAGCAAAATAAACGATGCCAAAAGCGCAGTCAGCGATGTTGCCGACAAAGCCAAAGAAGTTGGGAGCAACACTGCCGAAAAAGTTAAAGACGCAGTAGGCAATGCCGTCGACAACACCAAGGAAGCGGCAGCAGACGCAGCCCAGAAAGCTGCCGACAAGCTGCGCAAATAGCGCCCAGAATCCCCGACAAACAATATCACGCCCCGCATGCCATCACCATGCGGGGCGTTTTTTGTTTTGCCATTGTTAAACTTGGATTTCCGCAGAACGAACTCACGCCACCGATTGTTTTGATTTCATATTAATTCACGCTTCAACAACAATATTTATCTAACATAAAAGCATCCAACACTAAAAGATGAGAAGAATTACCACTTTGCTCCTGGCGGCTATTGCCATAGGCAATATCAGCGCACAGAATGAGGTAGCCGACACATTCCTTATACCGGAAAGAGCTATCGTCGCTACAGGAAACGCTGAAAACGGGCGACCACTCGTCGGCATACTTTATAACCCTGTGAACTCACATTTCAACGATCCGAAAGCGCCACGCTTCCTGTTTCTTGACCGCGAAGGCAAAGTGGCTTTCGGTATCGGCGGATATGTGAAAGGCACAATGTTCTATGATTTTGCCGGTTCTATCAACGACGGACCGAATTTCACAGTATTCGACATTCCGGTGCCCAACAATCCCGCACAGCGAAGCCAATTCAACGCCGCAGCAAACCAATCGACGATATTCCTGCAACTCGTAGGCACAACCGAGCATTTCGGCAACTACGAAGTTTATATCCGGACCAATTTCAGCGGTGATGGCAACAATGGCTACGGACTCAAACTCAAGCAGGCATATCTAAGGTTAGGTTACGTCACAGCCGGTCTTACAAGAAGTACTTTTGTGGACGGCGAGGCCGGTACCCCGACCATTGACGACGAAGGACCTGCCGGCGAAATGTCTGCAACAAATATCATGCTGCAATATCGACCGCAGTTCAACAGACACTGGAGCGGCGCAATCTCTTTAGAGGTGCCAAACGCCAGCTCTACAACCAACTCTACTGTTGAAGAAATCAAGGAACGTGTACCCGACATCCCCTTTTACCTACAGTACGCCTGGAAATCCGGAAAAAGTCATGTGCGCCTGTCAGGACTTATCCGCAACCTGTCATACCGCAACCTCATCGAAGAGAAAAACAAATTCGCTTTCGGCTGGGCAGTGCAATTGAGCGGCATCATCAGTTTTGCCCCGCGATTCACCTTTTTCTATCAGGGAGCATACGGCCGTGGATACGGCCGATACATCAACGACCTGGGCGGAAACGGATATGACCTTGTGCCATCTGCCACCCCCGGCAAAATGAAGACCCCGCAGATGATGAATTTCGAAGTAGGCGCAAGATACAACGTGTCATCAAAAGTTTTCCTCGCCGCCTCATACAGTCAGGCGAGAGTTTACGACCAGCAGCAGATTGGCGGAGACGCCTACCGCTACGGCCAATATGTGTCGGTTTCCGGATTCTACAATATCGTGAGCGACCTGAGAATCGGTCTTGAATACCTTTATGGCAACCGCGCCGACCTTGACAGAGTACACGGTCATGCAAACCGTATCAACACCATGCTCCAATTCTCATTCTAAAAATAATGAAAATAGGATAAACTGAGTGAACATCATAAACTTACACCCACAGCCTTTGTTTTTCACAGTAGAAGAGACGAAATAGGAATATCTGATACTGAAAAACAAACGCAAAAACGATAGCGGACCACTGGCACAAGCATTGCTTCCCGGCGGTCCGCTCCTTATTTATATCCCGAGGCAATAAAACAGAGGAAGCGGCGTTATAGAAACTAAACAAGCCATTTTACCAAGCGATGAATTGCCTGAAATATTTTTCAATATTATTGATCTGCTGCGCGCTAAGCGCGTGTCACACATCCAAGCCCCATCTTTCATATCTGTCCGGACTCCCGCAAGCACAGGAAGGAACGCTCGCAAGCAGCGACTATTCCATTAAAATAGTGCCGGAGGACGAGCTTGAGATTGTGGTGACGTCAACCGTGCCTACAGCCACCGCCGAATACAACCTGCCTGCCACCAACGCCCAATATGTAATAGGGCAAAACAGCATTCTCTCGACTACCGAGCAGCAGAAATATATTGTTGACAACCTCGGCGACATAGATTTCCCGATTCTGGGTAAAATCCATGTTGCCGGAATGACTACTAAAGATCTAAAGCTATATCTCACCGAAAGAATATCGCAGAGTGTCAACGACCCCAAGGTTAAGGTCAAACTGGCAAACTTCAAGGTCAACGTTATCGGTGAGGTTAGAAACCCGAGAACGGTTGAAGTCAAATCGGAGCGTTTTTCGATATTTGACGCGCTCGCATCCGCAGGCGACATGACCGAATACGGCAGACGCGACAACGTCACTGTCATCCGCGAAATCGGCGACAGCCTCGTGTACTGCCGCCTCGACCTCCGTGACCCTCAGGTCACATCATCACCTTATTACTATCTTCGCCAGAACGATGTGGTGATTGTTGACCCCAACAACATACGCCAGACAAACTCCCGGTACAATCAAAACAACTCCTATAAACTGTCTGTGATTTCGACGATAGTAAGTGCGGTGTCCGTAATAGCCTCGCTTGTAATCGCCTTAACAGTAAAATAATGCTGAAAACCGACAGAATATGTGCGATTATCTTCATCGTGGCGCTCGCGATGATGATACCGAGTGTGAGATGGCTTAAGTTCAGCGACGAAATGATTGCGGTAGCTCTCGGAGCTCTCGCAATCATCGACTGCTGCGTCAACAACTCATGGCGCCGGTACTCCTTTCTGTGGATTATTGTCGGCATAATGACATTTTACGCATTATATTCTCTGCTGCTTCTTGATTTCAATACTCCGGAGGCAATTGCCACCGACTGGATTATAGAACTCAAGCCATTCGTGCCGTTCATTGTGTTTCTGGCAGTAAGGCCCGCGTTCTCTCCCGCACAGATGAAATTCATTCGCATCATCGCGCTTGCTAATGTGGCTCTCTCCACTTTTTTGATGCTGATGCCGAGCCACATCATGAAAGCCTCGATAGGACATATCTCAACGGGAGGCACGGTAATACTTGCAAGTACTGTCGCATATATCCTCGCCTCTCGCCAAAAGTCAGAGCATCCGCTCAACAAAGCGCTTGTTGTCGCAATGCTCTGCTCCGGACTGCTCTGCACACGCGCAAAGTACTTCGGGATATTTGTATGCGCCATATTCTTACTCTGTTTCTACCGTCCCGGAATGTTTCACAACATGAACTGGAAGAAAGCCACGGTTGCAGTTGCGCTCCCGGCGCTGATAATAATCGTCGCGTGGCACAAGATTGACTATTACTTCCTTTCCGGCAATTCCGATACGGTAAACATGGAGGTTATCGAATCATTCGCCCGCCCGGTGCTTTATGCTACTGCAGCGCTGATTTTTGTCGATTACCTGCCTTTTGGCAGCGGCCTCGCCTCTTTCGCCACTTACGCCTCGCAAGCCCCCTACTCCGACCTTTATTATGAATATGGAATAAACGCCGTATTCGGGCTGTCGCCATCCTACCCCGCATTCATCTGCGATGCATTTTATCCATCGCTCGCGCAGTTCGGCATTGTAGGGCTGGGGCTCTTCGCCTGGCTCTGGATACATATCGCGTCTATGCTCAAACGGCTTATCCGCAGCAATCCGGAGAAATTTCGGCTGGATTATGTGTGCGGGTGGATATTGATTCTTTTTATTTTGATAGAGAGCATTGCAGGCACAACATTCGTGCAGACCCCCGGAATGTGTGCCATGATGATGCTCGGCATCGTGTGTGCGAAAGCTCCCGCAGTAGTGACTGCAAAAGATACTTCAACCGTTAATACCGCTGTATTGAATGGAATATAAGGATTACAACAACGAAATAGACCTGCGCCGGTTCTGGCGTGAACTACGTCGTCACAAATGGATGTATATTGCATCAGCAATTATCGTTTTAGGCGCAGCAATAGCGTATGTTGCGCGCAAAGAATCTGAATACACCGCCCACAGCAGTCTGCTCATCGAGGACAATTCCAACGAGGCGCAGGGTCGCGGCGGCTCTCTGATGCAGATGATGAGAGTGTTTTCGATGGGAGGATTCAGCTCCGCGAGTGTCGACAATGAGATGTTGCTCGTCAACACCTATGATGTTGCCTTGAGGACCGTGCAACTGCTTGACCTTAATATAGCCTGCGTGCAAAACAACGGTGTTACACGAAAAACCATGTTTGGGGATTCTCCGGTGGCCCTCACTCTCGCTGACGGGGTTGCCGACACCCTCTCCAAAGGATATAAGGTAGATGTGACGCTCAAGGGAGATAAAGCCGACATCAGGGCTTATACCGGTAGATTTTTCACAAGCACGCTCGCTGAGAAAAAAGATGTGACCCTCCCCTGCACCATAACTACCCGGCGCGGAGCATTCACGGTAGGACTGACCGGATTGCCAGCAAACGGACACAACAGCTATACTTTCGGAGTCACAAGCTATGCCGCGGCGGCAGACGCTCTGATGGAGAATGTAAAAATCGACATTAGCGACAAACTCGCCGACGGCATCTCATTTGAATACACCGACCGATCAAGGAGCAAAGCAAAAAAGGTGCTCGACACCATGATGGCCGAATATAACGCCAAGCGCCTCGACCGCAAGAGAGAAACCGCACTCATCGAACTGAATTTCATCACCGACCGCATAGACAAGCTATACACCGACCTCATCGATACAGAACGTAAAGTCGAGCAATTCAAATCCGAAAACAATTTTGTTGACATAGAGGCGGAAGCCCCGATATTGCTTGAAACAACTCTTGACGCACACGAGCAACTGCTCAAGGCATCCGCACAGATGGTTTACTATGAGCAGGTACTTGACATACTCCGCTCAAGCAAAGACACCATGCTGCCGGCTGTCGCCACTCCAGGCTCCGAAAGCAACTCACAGGACGGCTCCATGATTAAGGAGTATAATGAACAGATGGGATTGCTGTTGGAACTGCGCAGGTCCGCGAAGCCGGGCAACAATGCCCTTGCAGCCGCGGAAACCCGAGTGGCACAGATGCGCACAAGCATCATCAGCTCTATATCCCAACTGCTTGACGCCTCCAGAAAAGTCATTGCGAGCAGAGGAAGTATAGTCGGGTCGATGGACACCCATTTGCGCAAACTCCCCAAATATGAGCGCGAATACATCAATCTGTCGCGCGACCAGTTGCTTAAAAACGAACTTTATGCTTTTCTTGTCGAAAAGCGCGAGAACGCCCTGTTGAAACTCAACTCGCAGGACACCCTCGGATTTGTCATCGACCCGGCATACACTGACCTCAAGCCGTCCAAAACCAAAATGCTTATTATCCTCGCAGCCGGACTCATCATGGCTATATGCGTTCCATGCGTAATTGCAGCGATGATGATGCGGCGCAGGGACACTGTCGACAATCCCTACGACCTCAGGTTTGCCGGTCTTGAAGATAACAGCTTCATGGTATCACAGGAAAGAAGCAGCCTGAGCGCAGTGCGCAATCATATATTGGAGCAAATGGACCACGGCACTATCTATATAGCCGATGCCGCTCCAATCTCGACGAATATACCCGACTTGCTGACTGAATCCTTTACACGAGCCGGACACACCGTCTGCAACATCAAAGCCAAGGAGGGATATAACGACGAATTCCTGTCGCCGGCATTCACCGCGGGCATAAAGGAGCGTCAGGCCGGATATAACTTTGTGATTTTACCTGACCCGCACGCTGTAAACGATATAGCGCCGGCCATTAATGCTTCAGACGCGCTTGCGTTGATTATTATCGAAGCCGGCACAATCGGGCGCAAAACATTTGCAGCTATGACACAAAAAATCAACCCCGGACATATCATTGTAATAATAGCTGCATGATGAAAAACGATGGCAACACTATGCAGTGCAGCATCATCACCACTTTCAGATGCAATGCAAGGTGCAACATGTGCAATATATGGAAGCACCCAACGCAACCCGGAGAGGAGCTTGACTTTGAGGCGCTTGAAAAACTGCCGAAGGGATTGAGAATAAACATCACCGGAGGTGAGCCGACCCTGCGGCGCGATATTGACCGTCTCTTCGAGATTCTCCATCCAAAAGCCTCCCTGCTCGAGCTCAGCACAAACGGCTATAATACCGAAAAAATCGTGCAGCTCGCGCGCAAATATCCCGACATCCTCATAAGGGTAAGCCTTGAAGGACTGCCGGCTGTCAACGATGCAAAGCGCGGACTCAGGGACGGTTTTGACCATGCACTCCGCACCATGCTCGAGCTTAAGAAGACCAAATGCCGCAATATCGGCTTTTCAGTTGTCATTTCACCTGACAACTATATGGATTTGCTCCCTCTGTACGAGCTTTGCGTGGCTCTCGGCGTGGAGCTGGGAAATTCAACCGTGCACAACTCATGGTACTTTCACAAGGAGGACAACATTGTTAAGAGCCGGGAAGCGCTCGAGCAGCACGAGCTCTTTGTCAAAGCGCTCCTGACTTCACGCCGGCGAGGGATAAAAGCCCGGCTTAAAGATTATGGCAGAGCATATTTCAACCGATCTATCCATCGCCGCCTGCGCGGAGACAATCCGGGCTACCGGCCTCCCTGCGGCGCACTCTCCGATTTTTTCTTCATAGACCCGAAAGGCTATGTCACTCCATGCAACGGCTCCGGTGAAGAATGGATTGTCGGCAACATCAACGACAGCACCATCGAGGAGTTGAGAAACACTCCCGAATGGAATGCCGCCGCTGAAAAAGTGCGGCATTGTAGCCGAAACTGCGCGTTTATTGTAACAGAGCGTCATGACATGGTGCGCCGTCCGTGGAAACCCATTTCTTGGATACTTCGCAACAAATGGAGAATATGGCGCGGCAAACCCATCGACTGGCAATGAAAACACCACTTGCGGTAATAGGCTTGCGTGGATTTCCGGGTGTGCAGGGCGGAGTGGAGCGACATTGCGCTGATATCATACCTCTGCTCGGCATAACGACACGCGTCTATCGCCGCAAGCCTTATGTACGGTCAAATGACGTACCACCGCAAGGCATTGAGTTCAAGGATCTGCCGAGCACCCGCATCAAAGGATTTGAAGCCGCATTCCACACCCTTTTATGCGTGCTGCACCTGATGGTTCATCCGGTCCACACCGTCAATGTCCACAATATCGGTCCGGGACTGTTTATCCCCCTGCTGAAACTCTGCGGGATGAAAGTGGTATTAACCTATCACAGCACCAATTATCTCCATAGCAAGTGGGGAAGGATAGCAAAGGCCATACTCCGGGCCGGAGAAAAGATTTCGCTCAGATGCTCCGACAAGATAATATTTGTGAGTCCTGAAAAACACAGCCACTTCAAACACCTCGGCTCCAAAGCCATATTCATACCAAACCCAGCCGAAGTCAAGACTCCGACCGCCGAAACGGATTTTCTGGAAAAAATCGGCGTGAAACCCGCCGGCTACATCCTCGCTGTCGGACGAATCACTCCTGAAAAAGGATTTGATTTGCTTGTAAAAGCCGCACAGCGCGTCAACCCATCCTATAAAATAGTCATTGCAGGCGACTGCGACCACTCCCCCGCTCTCCTGAGCGAGCTTAAAGCCGCAGACAGAGGCACCAGGATTGTTTTCGCCGGATATGTAGATGGAGAGAATCTAAGGCAGCTTTACAGTCATGCCACCCTGTTTGTGCTACCCTCACGCCACGAGGGGCTGAGCCTCGCCCTGCTCGAAGCCATGAGCTACGGATTGCCGGTATGCGTGAGTGACATCGAAGCAAACCGATTGTCACAGGTGCCTTCCGATTCATTCTTTGCCTGCGGTGATGCCGATGCGCTTGCCGATGCCATTGGTTCTAAAATCTCTTCCTGTCACACACGGCACGAGTATGACCTCTCACAGTATTCTCTAAGCTCCGTTATCAGCTCTACCAAAGGCATATACGAAACTCTGTTTGCACAATAAGCCTTGATTTTGTAACTTTGCGAAGTAAAAAAACGCCGAGTGCTTGCTACCTCATAAAGAGGGTGTTTTATAATATCAGTTAAGCCGCAGGCTGGTGTATTTTTGTTTAAATTGCACATAATGAAGAGGGAGCATAGCGGTGGCTATGTGACCGATGAATGATGGGCAAGTTAACAAAAAGACGCCAAGACAGAACTCATATTAAGCCACCGCTATGCTTCCTCGATTCAGATATAAATCCAACTCAGACTTTTGGCCTGCGGCATAACAAATATTATAAAACACCCTCTGAAACAAGATCTATGACAAAATCCACCTATTCCTTTACATTTCTTGTGCTCACGCTCCTATTTTGCGTGTGTCTCATCGTGTCTAACCTCATGGAAATAAAGGTCGTGAACCTCGGAGCGCTGACCGTCACCGCCGGCGTTGCCGTATTTCCTATCTCATATATTATAAACGACTGCATAGTGGAGCTTTACGGTTTTCGCAAAGCACGTACGGTGATATGGCTCGGATTCGCCATGAACATGCTTGTGTCGCTGCTACTACAGGTAGGCATATTACTTCCCGGTGCGCCGGAATGGGCCGGTCAGGATGCGATGCAACTCATTTTTGGCGCTGTGCCCCGCATTTTTGCCGCCAGCTTCACCGCCTTTCTATGCGGCTCGATGGCAAACGCCTATGTGATGGCACGAATGAAAGCCTCATCGCCAAACGGCCGCAGATTCTCACTGCGCGCCATAGTGTCCACGCTATGGGGCGAAGGCATCGATTCACTTATCTTCTTCCCTATGGCTTTTGCCGGCTCACTGCCATGGAGAGTCATCGCAACCCTGATTGTTACGCAGATAATTATCAAGACTGCATACGAAATCATTGTGCTTCCAATAACAATCCAGGCAGTCAAGTACCTGCGCAAAGCCGAGTCAGCCTCACAGATATATGAATAAAAGTACTCTTTCAACAGCCATAGACGCCTCACGCACCGATATGGTGTGGCTGGACCTTGACGACACTCTCATCGATTTTCGCACCAACTCGCGCAGAGCCCTTGCCAGGCTTTACAATGAGAGACAACTGGCAACCTACTTCAGCTCCTGCGACAGATGGATCGAGACCTATGAGTATCATAACCATATATTATGGAGTGACTATGCCGCCGGAAACATCGACCAGCCGACACTGCGGATGGAGCGGTTCAGACTGCCCCTGACTGATGGCGGCGCGCCAGACACCACTGCCCGGCTACTGTCAGAAGAATTCGACACACTGTACCTTGACTTCCTTGCCGAAGAAACAGCACTTGTGCCCGGCAGCATTGACCTGCTGACCCGGATAAAAGAATCCGGTCTGCCGGTAGGAATACTCAGCAACGGCTTTACCGAAGTGCAGCACCGCAAAATCATCAACTGCGGACTTCTGCCATATATCGACACCATAGTGCTGAGCGACGACATAGGCATAAACAAACCTGATGTGCGTATTTTCCGCCACGCCATGCAGCGCAGCGGATTCGACAATCCCGAGCGTCATCTTATGATTGGCGACAATCCTTATACCGATATAGCCGGAGCGCTTGATGCCGGCTGGCAGGCCATTCTGCTCCTCCCCGGCTATGAACTGCAGGAAATTCCACTATGCGCTGTTGCTGCATCATTATCCGACATAAAAGTGGTTGCACACCCACAAAACAGCTAAAAAAGTGATTGTTATCACAAAAAATAGGCGCGAGCGCGCTTCCAATTGAAAAAAAATTACGATATTTGCACCTGCAAACGGACTCCGCGTCCGTATTAGCCCATAACAAATTGCATTTCAACGCATTTAAACAATATAACACCAAAACAATGACTAAAGCCGATATCGTTACCGAAATTTCCAAGACCACCGGCATCGACAAAGCCAGCGTACTTGAGACTGTTGAAAAATTCATGGATGTCGTGAAGGATTCACTGGCACATGGCGAAAACGTGTATCTCCGTGGATTTGGCAGCTTCATCGTTAAGACACGCTCAGAAAAAACTGCGCGCAACATCTCCAAGAACACCACCATCATCATTCCTGAACACAAAATCCCCGCATTCAAGCCCGCGAAAGTGTTCATGGAAGAAGTCAAGGAGAGCCTCTAATTCACTCCAGGCTATAGTTTGCACGGAAGAATAACATTTCAATCACATAAATCAAAAGACAATGCCAAGCGGAAAGAAAAGAAAAGGCCACAAGATGGCTACCCACAAGCGCAAAAAACGTCTGAGAAAGAACCGCCACAAGAAGAAATAAGACTCCGGTCTTTCGCAGACATTAAACCAGAACGCTATACGGAGAACAAACTTGATGCGGCTTCTCATGATTTAGACAGACCGCAAAGTTTGTTCTTTGTGTATAGTTGAAACAACCGGATAACAATATGCAAAGCGAACTAATAGTAGATGTGCAGCCCAAAGAGGTGACAATTGCGCTCCTCGAGGACTCCAGGCTCGTCTCCCTTCAGAAAGAGGCGCGCAATATCTCCTACGCGGTCGGCGACATTTATCTGGCAAAAGTCAAGAAACTCATGCCCGGTCTCAATGCCGCATTCGTCAACGTAGGCTACGAAAAAGACGCTTTCCTCCATTATCTGGATCTTGGCTCGCAATTTTCATCCTACTCCTCCTTCCTCACAACAGCCCTCGAGGACAAGAAGCATCAGCCTTCGGTTTCGAAGATGAAGCTGCTTCCCGACATCGACAAACACGGCGCAATAGCAGACGTACTCAAGCCCGGACAGGAGCTGATGGTGCAGATTGTAAAGGAACCGATTTCATCCAAGGGACCTCGTCTCACCACAGAAATCACCCTTACAGGACGCTACATGGTGCTGATACCGTTCGGCGACAAAATCTCGATTTCACAGAAAATCAAGACTACCGAAGAAAAACTGCGACTGCGGCAACTCATCGAAAGCATACGCCCGAAAAACTTCAGCGTAATCATACGCACAAGCGCCGAAGGCAAAAGAGTTGCGGAGCTCAACCACGAAATGAAGACACTGCTTCAATGCTGGGAGGACACTGTTGCCCGCGCGCAAAAAGCCACAGCCCCGTCACTCATTTTCGAGGAAGAAAGCCGAATTGTCGGAGTGCTTCGCGACATTTTCAACCCTTCATTCGAAAGCATCAGAGTCAACGACCCTGAAGTTTGCTCACAGATTTCAAAATATGTGAGCCTGATTGCTCCGGAACGCAGCGAGATAGTACAGCTCTATGACAAAGAAGAGCCTATTTTCGACCACTACAACATCACCCGCCAGATAAAATCGTCATTTGGCAAAACCGTGTCGTTCAAAAGCGGAGCATATATCATTATAGAGCACACCGAGGCCCTTCATGTCATAGATGTAAACAGCGGCAACAGATCCAAGGCCGCAAACGACCAGGAAAGCAACGCCCTTGAAGTAAACATGCGTGCTGCCGACGAGATTGCACGTCAGCTAAGGCTGCGTGATATGGGCGGAATAATCGTCATCGACTTTATAGACATGAGCAAAGCAGAGCACCGCCAAAAGCTCTATGAGCACATGCGCGAAGTTATGGCGAACGACCGCGCGCGCCATAATATCCTGCCGCTAAGCAAATTCGGGCTTATGCAGATTACACGCCAGAGAGTGCGCCCGGCACTGGACATAGTCACTTCGGAAGAATGTCCCTCATGTTATGGAAAAGGGATAGTGCAGCCGTCACTACTCTTTACTGACACACTGCACGAAAAAATCGATTATCTCGTCAACGACATCGGAGCCGGAAACTTCATAATGTATGTACATCCATACGTTGACGCTTTCCTCAAAAAAGGTCTGCTGTCGATATACCGCCGCTGGCGTATGGAGTTCGGACGCAAATTCAAAATATTGCCCGACCAGTCACTTGCCTATCTCCAGTATAAAGTACTCGACCACAACAAAAACGAGATAGACCTCAAGGAAGAGAAAGATATCGACTCTTCAGCAACAAAATCAAAAAACAGAGCTAAGAACAGAAACAAGGAGGAGTGAGCGACTCCACTTTACCTGAATAGAAAGCGGCGCGAACGGGACTTTACCCTTCGCGCCGCTTATACTATATAGATGCTAAAACTATTTCTTGATATTCATCTTTTTCGCGATATCAGCTGGAATAGCCTCCTTGTTGACATATATATCCATTGTCTTAGCAAGGAAGTAAGGCTCGGAAACATAGAAATAACCGCCATACACCTGCTTGTCGGTCCATGAATTCTGCACCTTATAATATTTGTTGCCCTTCTGGTCGGTGGCCTTGCCGACAATAACCATTCCGTGGTCATCGGTGGTTTCCTGACGGTCAAACATATCCTGACGCATCTCCTGAGTGACGTTCACTTCCTTGACCGGACCCTTTATATCATAGCGGCTTTTCTCCTTCTCGGCATCGCTGAGCTTGACCCAGCGGCTCAGCTCTGTGCCCTCGAGGTCGGCGTCGGTCTTTGCTTCGGGAAGCACCGCATAACCCTGGCTCCATTTGAAGCCGCCCTCGCTCACGTCTGCCGCCCAGGCTACTGAATAGCCTTTGTCGATAGCGTTATCCACAATAGCTTTCATCTCCTCCATCGGCACATTGTGATACTGACCGAAAAGCCAGTTGTCGGCAACCTCAAGCACAAAAGGCTGATAGAAAGGATGGTGAGTAAAAGAGGTCACAGCCACATAATCATCAGGATTGATGTTGAGGCTTTCGGCAAATGACTTCGGAGTGTATGTCTTGCCCTCGTACTCAAAAGTTTCGGGTATTTCACCAAAGTATGCGTTGAGAATACCCTGCAGACCCTTGCGCCAAGCTGTCGACAGACGACGGTTGGGTTTACGATTCACAGCGTTGAGATACCCCTGGAGAGCAGCCTCCAGCTCACCATGCACATGATTGTCCTCTCCATAGTTGAGACCGGCATACACGCTTTCAGGCACAGCACCGTAAAGAGCCCATACGTACGGCACGTCAAGACCGCTGCCACCCTGCGAATAGTTGATTTTACCATTCATGCGCACAAATTTGTCAGCTTTGTCGTCGTATGTGTGCCATACCACAAACATTTCGCTCAAATCGACAGGCTTGCCACTTTTGCGCAGAATTTCGTTCTCAAAGAAACTGTTGCTTGAAAAGCACCAGCAGGTTCCCGACTTGTTCTGATCACGCACCGGATTGGTCTTAACAACCTTCACATCGGTAAATTTGAAACCGGTGCTGTCCGGATGCACCGGAGCGGCATTGACACCTGCCGCAAACGCCACCGCCAGCGCTCCGCAAAAAAACTTCTTCATAATTTAAAAGTATAATGTATATTGGATTATCTGATGCAAAATTAAATAAATCCGATAGAATATTTCGCATCATTTCAATGTCAAGACGAAAAACTTGCACAAAAAAGCCTGCATCTGCACATATTTATATACACCTTTATATGCAATAGACCTGTTATTCCGCCGATTTTTGTGTACTTTTGCAAGGATATTGCGGATACTTGCCGTTGTCGCACTGAAAAAAAAGGAACACCAAGACCAAGGTCATGTTTAAGATACTGGAAAAAGAACACTTTTCTGAAAATGTGGTAAAGCTCATTGTCGAAGCTCCACTTATAGCACGCTCGCGCAAGCCGGGCCATTTTGTCATTGTCAGAGCCGGAGAGGGAGGCGAAAGAATACCCCTGACTATAGCCGATGCCGACCGTGATGCCGGAACAATCACTCTTGTTGTGCAGCAAATCGGAGTTTCCACCCGAAAAATATGCGCGCTGAATCCCGGAGACACACTTGCAGATGTTGCCGGCCCGCTCGGCAAAGCCACACATATCGAAAAAGTAGGCACAGTGGTGTGTTGCGGAGGCGGAGTCGGCGTAGCACCGCTTCTGCCTATCATCAAGGCTATGAAACAGGCCGGCAACAGAGTTGTGACCGTGCTTGCAGCGCGCACCAAAGACCTTATAATTCTCGAAGACCAGGTAACTCCCTGGAGCGATGAGGTCATTATCATGACAGACGATGGCTCATACGGACACAAGGGGCTTGTGACCGAAGGTGTTGAATCCGTAATAAACCGCGAGCAGGTAGACCTCGTTGTCACCATCGGACCCGCGGTGATGATGAAATTCGTAGCTCTGATGACAGCAAAACACAATGTGCCTACGATGTGCTCGCTCAACACCATCATGGTTGACGGCACCGGTATGTGCGGAGCGTGCAGGGTTACGGTTGACGGACACACACGCTTTGTGTGCATAGACGGACCGGAGTTTGACGCACATAAAGTAAATTTCGATGAAATGATAATGCGTCTCAAGGCGTATAACTGAAACTGATGCTGACTATGACTACAGAACAGAAAGGACGTAATGCCGGCTGGCGCACGGAACTGAGAGGTGCAATGAGCGCAAAAGAACGTGGCGCCATCCCTCGTGTAAAGATGCCTGAACTTGACCCGGCCTACAGAGTGACCTGCAATGAAGAGGTCAATCAGGGCATATCTGCCGAGCAGGCTGTGCTTGAAGCTACAAGATGCATGGACTGTCCTGACCCGCAGTGCGTCACCGGATGTCCGGTCCATATTGATATCCCCGGATTTATAAAAAACATACAGCGTCAGGATTTTGCCGCGGCGGCAGCCACACTCCGTCTCAGCAGCGCGCTGCCTGCGGTGTGCGGCAGAGTGTGTCCGCAGGAAAAACAATGCGAGAGCCGGTGCATCTACCATAAAATGAAAAAAGAGCCGGTGGCAATCGGATATCTCGAAAGATTCGCAGCCGATACCGACAGAAACAATCCCTGCAAGTCACCGGCAGAGCGTCCGCAATCAAATGGCATAAAGGTAGCTGTTGCGGGCAGCGGCCCTGCCGGACTCTCTTTTGCCGGAGATATGGCGCGCCGCGGCTTCGAGGTGACTGTATTTGAGGCGCTACATGAGATAGGAGGAGTGCTTAAATACGGCATACCCGAATTTCGCCTGCCCAACTCAATTGTAGATTCTGAGATAGCAACACTTGAGTCGCTCGGCGTCACATTTGTCAAAAATTGTCTGGTAGGCAAGACCATCAGCCGCGAGAATCTTGCCGCCGACGGCTTCAAAGGACTCTTCGTGGCATCCGGTGCCGGATTGCCCCGCTTCATGGGCATTCCCGGCGAAAATCTTATCGGCATCATGTCCAGCAACGAATATCTTACACGCGTCAATCTCATGGGAGCAGGTCGCAACGATTCGGACACACCGGTAACTCAAGGCAAAACCGCAGCCATTATCGGCGGCGGCAACACCGCGATGGACTCGGTGCGCACCGCGCGACGCATGGGAGCCTCACGCGCGATGATTGTGTATCGCCGCAGCGAGGACGAAATGCCAGCGCGTGCCGAAGAGATAAAGCACGCCAAAGAAGAGGGTGTGGAATTTCTCACCCTGCACAATCCTGTAGAATATCTCGGCGACGAGCGCGGTCATGTAAGAGCTATGCGTGTGCAGCGCATGGCTCTCGGCGAACCTGACGAATCAGGACGCCGCTCCCCGGTTGCCATAGAGGGAGCGATAGAAGAAATACCTGTAGACATGGTGATCGTCAGTGTGGGAGTATCCCCCAATCCGCTTATCCCCAACAGCGTCGAAGGTCTGAATGTAAGCAGGCGCGGCACAATTGAAGTAGATGACTCCACTATGGAATCGTCAGTAAAAGGTCTTTATGCCGGAGGCGACATTGTGCGCGGCGGCGCAACCGTTATCCTTGCGATGGGCGACGGCAAGCGAGCGGCACAAGCGATGGCACAAGCCCTCCTTGGCTGAACATAACGATAAAAAGCGGTTTTGAGTCAAACAAAACCGCTTTGTTTTTCCTTATATAATAAAAACAGATTTAAACACCATTTAAATGATAAGGAAAATAATGTCAGCGCTTGGTGTGGCTATATGCGCCTTGATTCTCGCATCCTGCGCGGAAACTCAGGAGAAGACTTGCAAAAAGATTGCCGAGGCATTTGAAAAAAATGACATTGCCAAGGCTACCGAACTCTGCGACAAGCTTTATGACCGGTTGCCGGAATGCACCATACAGACACTCGGCGACCTCACCCTCAGCTATTTTTCTCTCACAGTGTTCAACTCCTCAAACTCCAACGAGGAAGAGACATACGCCATGATGCAGCGCACGGTTGAATGCTATGATGCCGCCATGAAGAAAAATCCAACTGAGGCAAAAGCCCTTTGGAACAAAATGAATGAGGAGAGTCTGGAGCACGGCCATCCGTTTGACCTGCCTATGATTGCTGACGCATTTCGCACGCAGCTCACCCTGCAGGCAGCACTGGAGAAAGCCGAAGTGTCACTGCCCGACACTCTCTGACATGAAGCGGATTATATTGCGGCGCGCAACCGGACATCATAATCTTTGACAGCATTGTTACCTGCAAGAAAAATTGTTGCCGCGGCGACTTACACAAGTGGCTCGCGGCAACAACCTCGTTGTTTTATAGGCAGCGAATGATCGCACATCCGCGACCAGTCGTGAGGTCCATATAAAAACATTTTTTTCGAAGCCGGAGACTTGTTGATTGGGGGGAGGGAATCTGTCGGAGCCTCGACAGCTATAATGCGTCAGCTCTTGAATGTTTCATGTTAGGTTCAGAAACTTGTGGGCCGTTGTTTTATAGCGAATGTTTACGAGACCAAAGGTACAATCTCGCAACAATATATCCAAGAAATTATGGTGTTTTTTTTATTTTTTTACCAAAAAAATCTTATCCGCCCACCTGACACCCGTACATTTCACATATAAAAAACAAACGGGTTATCAGGACATTAATTACCTGAAAGCCCGTCAATTCATTAATTTCTCAACACTTGAGTTAAGATTTCGGCACTGGGATTCGTCGCTATTACCTGTCCTTCCGGATCAATAAGGTAAGAATTGAATCCATCGGCGAGGTGATAATCCTCGGCAATACGCGAGGCAACATCGCCGGTTACATGAAACTGTGTCTCCGCACTAAGATTGTCTCTACGCACTATCTCACGAAAAAGGCGCTCACTACGGTCCATATTGACCGACAAGAGACAAAATCGTTCTTCATCAGCACTCCGCGCATAATCGGAATATCTGGCGGCATCCACTCGTGATGCGGCATCGCATGAAGCCCAGAATGAGAGCAACACATAGCGTCCTTTCAAGTCGGCAAGCTGCACAGTCGTGTCGCTTTTTGCAAGAGTGAAAGCAGGAGCCTTATAGCCTTCAGCGGCCTCATAGACTCTGCCGGAGTAAGCCGACATTGAAATCAGAAGAACGGCGAAGAACACAATGATGGTCATTGTTTTCTTCATTCCAAATGTTTAATGTTAGACTTAAGAATCCGGAACGGTAAGGAGAAATACAATCTGTGTGCTTCCAATAATGAAACCGACACCGGATTCCCGCCGAGTTTCGGCGAAATAGAGATGACTCTTCATCTCCTCATCTTTGTTTCAACACTGCAAAAGTACAAAAGTTTTGCCACCCTGCCAAAATCAACACCGTATGCATCACCATATTACACTGCAACACCTTATGTAAGACCGCTTGGCGAGCGAGATTTCACCACTCTGTTAATTTTAGCTAACGCCTGGGCATAGACACACCCCACCCCTATCCTCTCACTCACCTTTAAAGCCCGGATTTTGGAATAATAGTAACATTTAATACCCGAAAAAGACGCCGGTTGCGCCTGAAACCCATTTATTTTGTAATTTTGCACAAAATCAGTTTTGCATGAATTTACGCCGAGCCATCTTCAAGGCTATTATTACAATAGTGCTGTTTGCCGCATTGCCCGCATCTGCAACCCACCGATTTACCGTGGTCATTGACCCGGGACACGGAGCCGCCGACTGCGGAGCTTTAGGCAAAATCACCAATGAAAAAAGTATCAATCTTGCCGTTGCGCTCAAACTCGGCGAACTTATAAAGCAAAACATGAAAGACGTGAAGGTGGTCTATACACGAGATGACGACACCTTTGTGCCTCTACAGGGCAGAGCCGATATCGCCAACAAGGTCAAAGGCGACCTCTTCATTTCTATCCACGCTAATTCCATCGACAAGAGAGCCCGCAACTACAGCACTATTTCCGGCGCTTCGGTCTACACTCTCGGATTTCGCCGCAGCAAAGAAAACCTTGAGGTTGCCATGCGAGAAAACGAAGTCATAAAGCTGGAGTCCGACTACTCCACTATATATGAAGGCTTCGACCCATCCTCCACCGAGAGCTACATAATCTTCGAAATGAGTCAGAACAAGCATCTGGAGCAGAGCATCAG
>JAIDJW010000105.1 GCA_029052015.1 Paramuribaculum sp.
TAGGCACTGCCGGGGTGTGCTATTCTCTTATATATAAAAAGTGGCGGCGCCGGGGGAAGTGCCTCGGCGCCGGCGGTGGGGTATGTGTTAATAATCTGATATTTACATGTATTTTGCCCAGTCGGTGGTGCGCATGTCGCCGTTTTCCTGGAATGCGGTGTGGAAGCCGAGGGCGGCGTTGAGTGAGTGGGGTGTCTGACCGCCTTTGCCCATGCGCAGGTAGTCGCGGAGCAGCTCGCGGTACATTGGGTGTGCGCAGTTGTCGATGATGGTTTCGGCGCGCTGCACGGGGTCTTTGCCGCGGAGGTCTGCAACTCCCTGGTCGGTGATGATTATGTCGACGGAGTGCTCGGTGTGGTCGGTGTGCGACACCATCGGCACGATGTTGCTTATCAGACCGCCTTTTGTGATTGAGGGGCAGCTGAATATGGAGAGGTAGCCGTTGCGGGTGAAGTCGCCTGAACCTCCGATGCCGTTCATCATTCGTGTGCCGACTACGTGGGTGGAGTTGATGTTGCCGAAGATGTCGGCTTCGAGTGCGGTGTTCATGGCGATTACTCCGAGTCGGCGTATGACTTCGGGGCTGTTGGATATTTCTGCGGGACGGATGACGAGTTTGTCGCGGAAGAAGTCGATGTTGCCGAGCACTTCTGCTTCGGTTTTATCGGAGAGGGTGAGCGAGCAGGTGCTGCCGAATTTGCATCGTCCCATCTTCATGAGTTCTATAACGGCGTCCTGTATGACTTCGGTGTACATTTCAAATGGTGGCAGCTCTTTGGCGTTGCCGAGTCCGAAGAGCACTGCGTTTGCAACATTTCCCACGCCGCTCTGTATGGGCAGGAATGTCTTGGGTATGCGTCCGGCTTTTACTTCGCCGAGCAGGAAGTTGCATACATTGGCGCCAATCTGCAGGGTCACGTCGTCAAGTTCGGTAAAGCCTTTGATGCCGTCGTAGGCGTCGGAGTGAATTATGCCGGCAATTTTGGCGGGGTCGAGCTTTACTGTTGGTGTGCCGATGCGGTCGCTCGGCTTGTAGATGGGTATCTCTCTGCGGTTTGGCGGGTCGAGGGGCATATATATGTCGTGAAGTCCGTATAGGCCTTCGGGCAGTACATTGTTCAGCTCCAGGAATATTTTTTTAGCATATTTTGCGTATGTGGGTACATTGCCGGCGCCGGTGCCGAGAACTATCTCGCCGTTGTCAAAGACTTTTGCCACCTCGAGGTTGGCGTAGTCGAGCTCGGCGTATGTGCCGTTGAGGAATTTCTGTGCCAGCTCAGAGAGGTGTAGGTCAAAGTAGTGGGCGTCGTGGGAGTTGATGCGCTTGCGCAGGTCGGGAGTGTTTTGATATGGTGTGCGTCTTCCGATGGCATTTGCGCGTGCGAGAGCTCCGTCAGCGTGGTTGTTGGTAGAAGCGCCGGTAAAGATGTTCACTTTGAAGGGGCGGCCGGCCTCATGCTCTCTGACCGCTTTCGCAGCAAGGGCTTCTGTAATGACCTTTGGTGAGCCGGAGGCGGTGAATCCGCTGAGTCCCAGGTTGTCATTGTTCTTGATTTGCTCGGCGGCTTCCTGCGCCGAAAGAATTGGGAATGCCATTGTTGTGATTCTTTTATTTAAGGAGTTTTCAGAATTTTCGTGCAAGTATCTCTGAGTCGATGAATGCTCTGCGCCAGCGCTCGCGGTGGGCGGCAGTGTCGGTGGTGTCGGCGCTCTCCTGCGCTACGGGTGGCTGCGGGGCTGTTGCGGTGACTCTCACGCCTTCTTCGGGCAGAGGCGGCGCGGTGATGGAGGTCCGCGCCGGTGGTGCAGGGGCTGGCGGAGCTGCGTGTCGGCTCCGGGCCGGCGCCGACACTATAGCATTGATGTCGCGCTGCCGGCGCTTGGCGGCTTTTTCCTTGACGGCGGCGATGATTCCGCTGACTGCCATTATTAAAATAGCGATGATAATTTGCTCCATCTGCACTCGTTTCGTAAATTTGTGCAAAATTACATCATCTATTCAGTAAAATCAAGGGCTTATGCCCAATAACATACTATTTTATGCGGGATAATTCAGAAATGACTCCGGGTGGTGGACATAATCGCCGGCTCTTTATTGAAACATACGGCTGCCAGATGAACGTGGCTGACAGCGAGGTTGTGGCTGCTGTGATGCAGACCGCGGGCTATGAGCCTGCCGACAGCGTTGACAGCGCCGATGCTGTGCTGCTCAACACTTGCTCGATTCGTGACAACGCCGAGCAGAAGATAATATCCCGTCTGCAGCATCTGCGCGCGCTCAAGCGCAAGCGCCCTGTCATAGTGGGTGTTATCGGGTGTATGGCTGAGCGTGTCAAGGATTCGCTGATAAGTGACCACGGGGTGGATATTGTTGCCGGTCCTGACTCGTACAATGATTTGCCTGCGCTTTTCGGTGCAGCCGAAGCGGGGGAGAAGGCTATAAATATCGAGCTGAGTACTACCGAAACATATCGTGACGTGATGCCGCTGCGGCTGGGCCCGAACCGCATCAGCGGATTTGTGAGCATAATGCGCGGCTGCAACAATTTCTGCTCATACTGCATAGTGCCTTATACCAGGGGGCGCGAGCGCTCGCGCGAGACCGGAAGCATAATCGCCGAGGTGGAGAATCTTAGGGATAACGGCTTCAAGGAGGTGACGCTGTTGGGACAGAATGTCAATTCCTACCGCTACACTGACCCGACCACCGGGGCTGTGACGGACTTTACCGAGCTTCTAAAGCTGGTTGCCGACGCTGCGCCGGAGATGAGGGTGCGCTTCACGACTTCGCATCCCAAGGATATGACTGACGCTACTCTTGAGGCGATAGCGTCGCGTCCGAATATATGCCGTCACATTCATCTGCCGGTGCAGAGCGGAAGCAATTCCGTGCTGAAGGCAATGAACCGCAAGTATACCCGCGAGTGGTATCTTGACCGCATTGCCGCGATAAGGCGCATTTTGCCAGGATGCGGCATATCTACCGATTTGTTCACCGGTTTTTCAGGCGAGACGGAGGAGGATTTTCAGCAGACTCTGAGCCTGATGCGGGAGGTTGGCTTCGACTCGTCGTTTATGTTCAAGTATTCCGAGCGCCCTGGCACGCTTGCATCGCGCACCATGCCCGACAATGTTGCCGAAGATGTCAAAATCGAGCGTCTTAACCGGATGATTGCGCTTCAGGGTGAGCTGTCGCTGGAGTCAAATCTCAACGATGTGGGCAAGACTTTCGAGGTGCTTGCCGAAGGGGTTTCAAAGCGCAGCAAGGAGCAGCTTGTAGGGCGCACGGGCACCAACAAGACTGTGGTGTTTGACCGCGGGGCGCACAAGCCGGGCGACATTGTTGCCGTGACTATCACCTCCGCCACCGGCGCCACTCTGATCGGGGCTGAGGAGTAAAACAGTACAGTTGCAAATCAAGCCAACTGCCGGAGGCGGTTGGCTTGATTTGTAATATGTGGCCTGGCTCAGCGTTTGTTGGCGAAATAATAGTCAAGCACGGTGCGTGCTGCGGCAAAAGATGTGCGCCTGTTGGCGAGCACATCGGTCTCTCCCTCGGCGAGCATTTTCTCGATTTCGGGATTGTTGTAAAAATTGGCGTGGAGCTGCTCGTTGATGGTCTCGAACATCCAGTAGCGTGCCTGCTGGGCGCGCTTGGTGTCAAAGTATCCGTTGGCTTTGACAAAGTCGAAGTAGCGGTCTATCATATCCCACACTTCCGGTATGCCAAGCTCGTAGTATCCTGAATAGGTCAGCACTTCTGGCGTCCATCCCGACGCCGGGGTGGGGAAGAGCCGGAGCGCGCTCTTGAACTGGGCCTGGGCAAGGCGCGCACGGTCGATATTGTCGCCGTCGGCTTTGTTTATCACAATGCCGTCTGCCATCTCCATTATGCCGCGCTTGATGCCTTGCAGCTCGTCGCCTGTGCCTGCAAGCTGGATGAGCAGGAAGAAGTCGACCATGGAGTGGACGGCGGTTTCGCTCTGGCCCACGCCCACAGTCTCCACAAATATATTGTTGTAGCCTGCGGCCTCGCATAGCACTATCGTCTCGCGGGTTTTTCGCGCCACTCCTCCGAGCGACCCTGCCGAAGGGCTGGGGCGGATGAATGCGCCGGGGTGGGTTGCGAGTTTTTCCATCCTGGTCTTGTCGCCGAGTATGCTTCCCTTTGTGCGCTCGCTCGAGGGGTCGATGGCGAGCACGGCGAGCTTGCCCCCCTGCTTCAGCACATGAAGTCCGAAAACATCTATCGAGGTGCTCTTGCCGGCTCCGGGCACACCGGTGATGCCGATACGCCGTGAATTGCCGCTGTAGGGCAGGCATTTCTCAATCACTTCCTGCGCGAGGGTCTGATGGTCGGCGCTCAGGCTCTCTACCAGAGTCACCGCCCGGCTAAGCATTGTCACATCGCCTTTGAGAATGCCCTCGACTATCTCGCCGACAGTGGGCATCGGCTTGCGTCGGCGGTGAGTGATGTAGGGATTGACGGAGGGTGGCTGTGCTACTCCGCTGTTGACCGTGAGTCCGTTGTAGCAGTCTTCGTTTTCGATGTGTTGCATATTGGCATTATCTTGGTTCTCCGACAACTCTTATCATCTGCACAGGGTGGTCGGGGTCGTTAGTAATCAGTGTTATGCGTGCGTTGAGCAATTCTGTGTCGGCAATGGTGTGAGGGTTGAGGATTACCTCTACCCTGGCTTTCCTGCCTTTTTTTACCTTAGTGTCTGAGTATATGACGGTCAGTGATTTGTCAGGAGTGGAAATCTGACGTATGACAAGCGGCGACTGACCTGTGTTTTCAATAAAAAACTCTTTCTTTATGTGACCGGAGGTGCGGTCAAATACTCCGAAATCAACAGCCTTGATGTTGGCTGAGGCGTGTGGCGCTTTGGCGCGCTGACCTGGTGTGAGTTTAGAAAAATCTTCCTTCACAATCATTACTGTGGAAATTCTCACCTTTTCCGGCGCTCCGGCATCAGAAACGATGTTGAATGAGTCAGTCACAAATCCCCATGAATCGCAGCGGTCGGTAGTGGCGGTGGCGCTGATTGCAAACTGCTCTCCGGGTGGCACCTGCGCCGGACGCACCGTAATGTCGATATATTCCGGCAGGTCGGTAGCCGATGGGGTTATGACCCGGTCGGTGGTGTTGTATCCTCTTATCATGGCGTGAGCCACGCGCCCTTTGAGCGCCTCGCCGAAGGGCATGACGGTTGTGGAGTAGCGTGCTGCGCCACCCTCTACGGGGTAGCGTCCGGCAAGCGAAGTCGGGGCGCCGATAACCGTGCCCTTGACCCGGAGAGTCATCTGCTCGCCGTCGCCGGTGCTCACATACACCTTCTTTTCAAAGCGTCCGGGACGCCCTTTGGCATCGTATGCTACCGAAACCTTGAGCGTGTCGCCGGGGGCGATGGCGTTTTTGGGATACTCGGGATGGGTGCAGCCGCAGTTTGCCCGCGCCGACACCACCGCCACGGGAGCGTCGGAAGTATTTACAGCCCGGAAGGTGCATCTCACCAGCCCCATATCTTCGCTAAAGGCTCCGAAGTCGTGGACGGTGTCAAGCCACACGAATGAGCGCGCGTTGATGGCGGCGGCAGAAAGCAGGAGCGCAAGAATAAGCAGCAATTTCCTCATGGCAGTATCACTCCTTTGAATTGCAGGCCGATTCGTTTGGGGTTGCCGTTGGTTCTCACTTTGACCTCGCGGTTGAACTCTCCTTTGCGTCCGGCGGGGTTGAAGGTAATGGCTATTTTGCCGCTCTTGCCCGGCGCTACGGGCGCTTTTGGAAAGGAGGGTGTGGTGCAGCCGCAGCCGCCGTTGGTCACATCTATAATGACCAGCGGGGTTGTGCCGGTGTTGGTGAATGTGTATTCGGCTGTCACTTTGCCTCCGTTTGCGCGGATATTGCCGAAGTCGTGCGTCTTGGTGTTGAATTTGACAGTGGGAGCCGCTGCCGAAGCCGCTGCCGGCGCCAGCATGAGCAGGAGAGTGAGAAAGATTGTAAGTCTGGTTTTCATATCAAGTGTCTGTTGGGCGTTTCAAAATTAGTTACTCTTGTTCAAAATAACAAACAAGTCAGGCTAACAGATTTTCCCGTCAGCGACGCGCCGCTCCGATTAAGGCGCTGTCATGTAAGATTTATATACTTAAGTAACTCTTAAAAATTAGTTTATATTATCAAACTCATTGGTAACTCGTGGTTTACTGCGGCGCTTTTCGGCTTTGCCCGGCGCTTTTTGCTTTCAGTCTCAGTTGTGTAGCTCGCTACACGTCTTCGTCTTCAAACAAAAATCACTCGAACAAACCTCAAAAATCACCTGCAGCTAATTTTTGCGAGTTACTTATACGATTTATGGTTACAGAAATAATAAAGAGCGGCGTTCCTCTATTTTATTGGCTCATTATTCTTGAAGCGCTGCCGCCCGGCTATTTGTTGGCGGACTTCGATTCCATGCCTATGCCGAAAAGGGCGTAGTCATAGATTACCGGGTCGTCGGGACGCATCTCGCGCAAAATGGCGGTGAGCTGCTCTACGGTTTTTCTGTCATTGGCTTTGCGGCTGACAAGTCCGAGGCTTCGCGCAACATTTCCCACGTGGACATCGAGCGGAATAAACAGTTGTGAGGGTTTTATCACATCCCAGACTCCCAAGTCCACTATGCCGTCATTGCGCACCAGCCATCGCAGAGCCATATTCACCCTCTTGAGGGCTGTGGATTCAAGGTTGAGCGGGAGGCACCGGCTGTCGCCGCAGCCGCTGTTGGCTTCGGCAAGCTCGCAGTTGAGGGCTTCGACAAGGGTCCAGGAGGGATGAGTGGTTGAAGCGGCATTTATTTTCCGCGCAAAATCCTGCAGCGAGCCGTGGGCGGCATACACTCTACGCAGTCCGCGCATGAAGTGCTTGAAGTTGCGCCCGAAAAAGGTACGGTGAATATTCATCTCGTCTGGCATGTCCTCGTAGCCTTCATCCAACATGTAGGCGTATGGGTCGTTGTCGGCCAGGGCGAGCATCCTGTCGCAGTTTCGGCATATCATCTTGCGGTTGCCCCAGGCGATGGATGCGCAGAGCAGTGAGGCTATTTCGATGTCGCGCACGTTGTCAAACCGGCGCGGAAACTGCACCGGGTCGTCGGCAATGAACGCCGGTGAGTTAATGCGTGCGGCTTCGGTGTCGAGAAGGTTGCGGATGTCTTTTTCAATCATAGGGTCTATAAATTCAAAAAGACGCTGCCTCACGGCGCGTCTTTCTTATCCATGAAAATACAAATTTAAAAGGGGGAAAAGTAGCCCATAGGAGAATCGAACTCCTCTTTCAAGAATGAAAATCTTGCGTCCTAACCGATAGACGAATGGGCCCGCTATGAGTTATGGCTTCAAGTCGGCAGCTCAGGCACCAAGCTTGTTGATGTGCTTAGCGAGCTTGCTCTTGAGGTTTGCGGCTTTGTTTTTTGAAATAGTCTTTTTAGCTGCAAGTTTGTCGAGCATCTTAGTGAGCTTCACAAAAGCTTCCTTAGCAGCAGCAGCGTCGGTCATCTTGCGAAGATTGCGCACGGCATTGCGGGCAGTCTTGGCATAGTAGCGGTTGCGAAGGCGGCGCGACTCTGTCTGACGAATTCTCTTGATTGATGACTTATGATTTGCCATTTCTATTTTTTAATATTGTTGGTTAATTATTTGGTAGCCCATAGGAGAATCGAACTCCTCTTTCAAGAATGAAAATCTTGCGTCCTAGCCGATAGACGAATGGGCCTCGTGCAAAAGCGAGTGCAAATATAGGTACTTTTTTTCACTCGTACAAATTTTGAGCAAAAACAGTTGAAAAAAACCGGAGAAAACAGCTCTGCCGTGTTGAAACAGGCTGTTTTCTCCGGACTTTTTGTTGTGGTATACTCCTATATTATATATTACCAGATTACGACACGTTCCTCAGCCGGACGCCACATTTTGTCGCCTTCCTTGATTGAGAATGCCTCGAAGAATGGCTCAATGTTGCGCAGAGTCACATTCACTCGGTTGACTCCGAGGGAGTGGACATCGCCCTGGGTGAGTGAGCGCATTTCTGCCTCGCGGATATTCTGTGCCCAAAGGTTGGCATAGTTGAGATAGAATACCTGCATCGGGTCAAATCCATCGATTTTTTCTTTTGTGATGTCGACACCTTTCTTTTTCTGTGAATCAAGGAATGCGGTGCGTGCAACACGGAGTCCGCCCTGGTCGGCAATGTTTTCGCCGAGTGTGTACTGGCCGTTGGCGTTCAGGCCGGGAAGCACCTCAACGTCATCGAACTGCTTCACGAGTACGTCGGCGAGCGCCTTGAATGCCGTGGCATCCTCGGGAGTCCACCATTCGGTCATATTGCCTTCGGCGTCGAAGTTTCTGCCTTGGTCGTCGAAGCCGTGAGTCATCTCGTGGCCGATAACCACTCCTATGCCGCCATAATTTTCGGCGTCGCTTGACTCGGGGTCGAAGAAGGGTGCCTGAAGGATGGCTGCGGGGAACACGATTTCGTTTGCCAGGGGATTGTAGTAAGCGTTGACGGTCTGAGGTGTCATGCCCCATTCGGTGCGGTCAACCGGTTTGCCCCACTTTGCATAGGTCTCTTTCTGATGCCACATCGACACATTGTGCATATTCTCGTAATATGAGAGCTCGGGGTCGATAATCATAGTGGAGTAGTCTTTCCACTTGTCGGGATAGCCTATCTTGACGGTGAAGGCATTGAGCTTTTTGAGAGCGTTGAGTTTGGTTTCGTCGCTCATCCATGTGAGGTTGAGTATGTGCTTGCCGAGCGCTGTGCGGAGATTTTCCACAAGGTCAATCATGTAGTCTTTTGAGGACTGGGGGAAATATTTCTCGACATAAAGCTGACCCACAGCCTCGCCCATAGCGCCTTCGGTAGCTCCGAGAGCGCGCTTCCATCGGGGACGCTGCTCCTGCACGCCGCTCATCACCTTGTTGAATTCAAAAGAAGCGGCGGTGAAGTCATCGCTCAGGGCGCCGGCGGCCTGACTTACATATTTCCACAGGTAATAGTCTTTGACTTCGCGGTCGGTAAGCTCTTTCATGAGGTCATTGGCGCGCTTAACGCTCTTGATTTCGGTAACGATGACGCTTTCGGGCGACTGGATGCCCATTGTCTCGATAAAGAAGCGGTCCCAGTTGATTGCGGGATACATCTCCTTGAGCTGCTCGAATGTGCGGGGGTTGTACATCGCGGGGATGTTGCGGCTCTCCTCGCGGGTCCATGCTGAGTCGGCGAGCGCTGTTTCGATTTTCATGACGTTGCGCACTATTCTTGCGGCGTCCTTCTTTGAGAAGCCGGCATTGCGCATCTGGCGTTCTATGAGTTTCTTGAATGCCTCGCGCACTTCTTTGTTGCGTGCGTCATTCTTCAGGTAATAGTCGCGGTCGCCGAGCGACATGCCGCCTCCGCCGATGTACATAGCGTACTCCTTGGAGTTTGCGAGGTTTTCCTGAATTCCTGCGCTGAAGAAGGGGCTGGCGTAGTTGCCGTGCATCCAGATGAAGAGGTCTTCCATGCCCTCTGCGGGAGTGTTCTCGATTCTTGCGAGGTCGGCGAGAATCGGCTTGGCGCCTTCGGCATTGCGGCGCGTGGAATCCATCGCCTGATTATAGATGGTAGACACTTTGAAAGCGACTGTGCCCGGCTCGGGGTTGGATGCGCCGAGGTTTAGCACTATCTCTTTTACTCGCGCTTCGGATGAATCGTTGAGTACATTGAACTGACCATAGCGGGCGTGCTCAGCTGTGAGCGGATGAGCCAGCTGCCATCCTTTGGTGACGTGCTGATAGAAGTCCTGTCCGGCAGGTACGCTTTTGTCGAAATTTTTCGGGTCAAGGCTCTTGAGGTGTTCTTCGGCGTTGGTCACACCCGTAGCCGTGAGAGTTACTGCCATAGCAAGAGCAATTTTTAATGGATTCATGTATGATTTATTTGTTTGTATGTTTTATCGCTGTATAGAGGGTGCACACCCCGAATGTGAATCTGCGCAGCCTGGTGTCCGTGAGTCCGGCGTCGCGCATAAGGCGTAGCATCTCCTCGCCCTGTGGCACGGCCGCGATGCTCCGCGGCAGATAGGTGTATGCCTGTGAGTCACGGGAGATGAGTCTGCCCACCGCAGGTATTATGCCGCGTGTGTAAATATGATAAAAGGGTTTGACTACGGGTGATACGGGTGTGGATAGCTCCAGCACCGCGAGCAGTCCTCCGGGTCTGAGCACTCTCGCCATTTCCGCATAGCCTTTCGCAAGATTCTCGAAATTTCTTACTCCGTACGCAACCGTCACGGCGTCGAAACTCTCGTCTGCCATCGGCAGGCTCAGGCAATCTCCCTGCAGGAGCTTTACCCTTGAGTCCAGCCCGGCAGATTTTACTTTGCCGTTGCCTACTCCAATCATCCCTTCCGACAGGTCTATGCCGGTAACTGTGGCTTCGGGGAGCGCACGCGCTATCTGAATGGCCAGGTCGCCGGTGCCGGTGGCTACGTCGAGAATGTCAGCAGCTCCGTGGGCGGCGATGGTGGCAACTGTCTTTCTGCGCCACGACTTGTCCACGCCAAGAGTCATGGCGCGGTTCATAAAGTCGTATGCGGGAGCGATGTTGTCAAACATCTCCCGCACCTGACCTGTTTTGTCGCGTTTGTCGCTATATGGAGTTATCTCCTCGCAGTCCATTAAAGGCTGAGATTCTGGAGGCAGTCAAGCACATTGGTCTCGATTCTGCGTGCAAGGTCGTTTTCGTCCGCCTTGACAAAAGGCATACCGGTTACGTGCTCATAAAGCTCGATATAGCGTGCGGTGACGCTCTCGCAGAATTCGGGTGTCATTTCTGGCACTTTCTGTCCGGCCTGTCCCATGAAGCCGTGGTCGATAAGCCACTGGCGCACGAATTCCTTGCTGAGCTGACGCTGTGGCTCGCCTTTTTCAAAGCGCTCCTGATAGCCCTCGGCATAGAAGTAGCGCGATGAGTCGGGAGTGTGTATCTCGTCGATGAGTATTACCTTGCCGTCGTGCTTGCCGAACTCATATTTGGTGTCGACAAGGATGAGCCCTTTTTCGGCGGCCATTTCTGTGCCGCGCTTGAAGAGCTTGCGTGTATAGTCCTCCATCACTGCGTAGTCCTCGGCGCTGACTATGCCGCGGGCAATAATCTCCTCTTTTGAGATGTTTTCGTCATGTCCGGCATCGGCCTTGGTGGTGGGAGTGATGATGGGTTCGGGGAAACGCTGGTTTTCCTTCATGCCCTCGGGCAGCTTCACTCCGCAAATCTCACGCGCTCCGGCAGCATAGTCGCGCCACGCGCTTCCGGTAAGGTAGCCGCGGATAATCATCTCTACCTTGAAGCCTTCGGCCTTGACTCCCACAGTGACCATGGGGTCGGGAGTGGCGAGGCGCCAGTTGGGAACAATGTCTGCCGTAGCCTCAAGAAAATATGTGGCGATCTGGTTCAAAACCTGTCCCTTGTAGGGGATGCCCTCGGGGAGAATGACATCAAATGCGGAAATACGGTCTGTGGCGACCATGACGAGGAGGTCGTTGTTGATGTCATAAACATCACGCACTTTGCCGTGGTACACGCTTGTTTGACCGGGGAAATTATAGTCGGTCCGGACTAATGTTGTTGCCATAATCTGTATTAGTATATATTATGGTGCGAAGTTACTATTTATTTCTTTGAGCGGCAAACTTTGCATAATTTTGTGGTGTTAAGTAACTCTTAAAAATTAGTTGATATTAAAACTCATCGGTAACTCGTTGTTTACTGCGGCGCTTTTCGATTTTGCTCGGCGCTTTTCGATTTCATCCTCAGGCATGTAGCTCGCTACAAACCTTCGTCTTCAAACAAAAATCACTCGAACAAAGCTCAAAAATCACTCGCAGCTAATTTTTGCGAGTTACTTATGCGACAGCGTGTGTTTCCGCTTACTCAGTTTCTGACCCCGGCTGTCTGAACCTGAGCTGCCAGAACGCGACGGCGGAAGCCGCCGCAACATTTAACGAGTCGACTGTGTGGGCCATAGGAATGCGTACCACATAGTCGGCTTCGTCTATCACCGTGTCGGCGAGTCCATCGCCTTCCGTGCCGAGAATAATGGCGAGGCGCTTTTCGGCGCACAGCTTAGGGTCGTCGATGCTTACGGAGCGCTCGCGGAGCGCCATCGCGGCTGTGCGCAGTCCGAGTGAGCGCAGCGATGACACATCGCCCTCCATCCATGTCCACGGCACCAGAAATACCGATCCCATCGACACTCTTATCGACCGGCGGTTGAGGGGGTCGCAGGAAGTTGGAGTGAGCAGCACCGCATCCACTCCAAGGGCGGCAGCGCTGCGAAATATGGCTCCGATGTTGGTGGTGTCGCACACTCCGTCTATCACCGCCACACGCGATGCGCCCGCGCAAACCTCAGCCACTGCCGGCAGTGGCTTGCGTTCCATTGCACACAGCACCCCGCGCGTCAGGGTGTAGCCCGTAAGTCTGCCGAGTACCTCGCGCTCGCCGGTATAGACCGGTATGTCACCGCACCGCGCAATTATCTCTTTCGCATCGCCCTCGATATGTCGCCGCTCGCAGAGCAGAGCAACAGGGCGATAACCCGCTCCGAGAGCGGTGGTTATTACTTTGGGACTTTCAGCAATGAATATGCCGCGCCCCGCATCAATGCCGCGCCTTAGCTGCGCCTCGGTCATGGAGGCGAATAGCTCCAGCCCCGGCGCGTCAAGCGATGTAACTTCTATTACAGGCATAGTATCTCTCTTACTGTGGAGATGGCGGCAGTGTCGGTCTGGTCGGGGCGCACCGGCACTACCGATACATACTTGCGCGCCAGCCAGTACTCATCGGTGGCGTCATTGTCAGGCTCCTCATTGTGGAAGTGTCCGGTGAGCATATAGAAAGGACGTCCCGCGGGGTCGGAGTACTCCTTGTATTCCTCGGTCCAGTAGCCTCTGGCAGCGCGCACTACCTTTATGCCGAGCGGCACGCACTTCGCCGGAATATTCACGTTGAGGCACACATCGGCAGGCAATCCTTTTTGAAGAACCGCTCTCACGATGTCTATTATATAAGGTGTGGTGTGGGTAAAATCGGCGGCTATGCTGTGATGGAGAAGCGAGAAGCCCACCGCCGGCACTCCCACCATGCACGCTTCCATAGCCACGCCCATGGTGCCCGAATAAATCACCGAATTGCCGGAGTTTGAGCCGTGGTTCACTCCCGAGAGCATAAGATCCGGCTTGCGCGGCATAATGGCATGGAGACCGAGCTTGACACAATCGACCGGGGTGCCGTTTACCGAGTATACTTTCGCACCGTCAATATCGTCATGCTCCGTTATTCTCAACGGAGTGTCCACAGTTATGGCCGATGCCTGTCCGGAACGCGGCGCGTCCGGTGCCACCGCTATCACATCGCCAAACTCCTTCACACTATCTATAAGATGCCTTAGCCCCGGTGCGTGGACACCGTCGTCATTGCTCACCATTATGAGCGGTCTGCTGTCTGTCATGCGTTGAATTGTTAAATAATCCAATACAAAAGTATATAAAATGTCCAATCATGGACGTTTATTTGTTTATCTTTGTAGAAAAATCACGTAAATTAAATAGTCACAACCATGATTCAACGTATCCAGACACTCTATCTCATCATAGCCATAGGCTTGATGGTAGCCTTTTTCTTCGTTCCTTTCGGCTACAATATCGACACTATCGCAGCCGAAGGTGCTCTGATTGAACAGCCGCTCACCGGACTCAACCAGGGTCTGAGTCTTATCATACCGGTGTCGCTGTCGCTCCTCACTATGGTGATAGCCGTGTTTTCGTTCAAGTCGCTGTCCGGGCAAAAAGCGCTGATAGTACTTTCAGCGCTGCTCATCGGAGCCTGCGCGGGAGTTGTCATCTACTATCTCACCGCGGGCTATAAGGACACCGACCCTGAAGTGGCAATCCGTACCGTGTGGGGCGGAGGCGGTCTGCTGCTCGTGGCAGCACTGCTGTCGCTCTACGGAGCCTATCGCGGTGTCAGTGCCGACCAGAGGCTCCTGCGCTCTTACGACCGCATGCGCTGACTTTAATCATGTGTCTCATTGCGCTATGCGGCTGCGATATTTCTATGCAATCCAATACCCCGGCTTTACGAGCGTCAGCGAGTCAGCCGGGGTATATTTTCATCAAATTTCCACAATGCCAAGGCTTTTGCGGGCGTTCAAGAGATTAACATTTTCAAAAAGATTAGCTACCTTTGTGGCAGTATAATCTTTAATCACTCCGCACTATGATTCAAATATCTGAACGCGTAACAAATCTCTCTCAGTCACAGACTCTTGCAATGTCTCAGAAGAGCGCCGAGCTGAAGGCTCAGGGCGTGGATGTCATAAACCTGTCGGTGGGCGAACCGGATTTCAATACTCCCGACCATATAAAAGCAGCCGCCAAGCAGGCCATAGACGACAATTTTACTTTCTACACCCCGGTTGCGGGCTATATGTCGCTGCGCAAGGCTATTGCGGCCAACCTCAAGGAAATCAACGGGGTGGATTATGCTCCCGAGCAGATTGTTGTCGGCAACGGCGCCAAGCAGGCTCTCTGCAACGCAGTGCTGAGCATTGTCAATCCCGGTGACGAGGTTATCATTCCCACTCCCGCGTGGGTGAGTTATGTAGAGATGGTCAAGCTCGCCGAGGGTGTCAACGTGCTTGTGCCTGCAGGCATAGACCAGGATTTCAAAATCACTCCCGCGCAGCTCCGCGAGGCTCTGACTGAGCGCACACGCCTGATAATCCTATGCTCGCCGTCAAACCCCACCGGCAGCGTCTATACCCGCGCCGAGCTTCAGGCTCTCGTGGACGTGCTCAAGGATTATCCCAAGGTAACTGTCATTGCCGATGAGATATATCAGCATATCAATTTCACCGGTAGCTTCACCTCACTCGGAGCGTTCCCGGAGATTGCCGACAGAGTGGTGGTTGTCAACGGTGTGTCAAAGGCATACGCCATGACCGGCTGGCGCATAGGCTTCATCGCCGCTCCGCTGCCTGTTGCCAAAGCTGCAACAAAGCTGCAGAGCCAGTACACATCCAACCCCTCATCAGTAGCGCAGAAAGCTGCCGAAGCCGCCTACACCGGCTCTCAGGAGTGCGTAGAGGAGATGCGCAAGGCTTTTGAACGCCGCCGCGACCTCGTAGTGAGCCTCGCCCGCGAGATTCCCGGCATAGAGGTCAATGTGCCGCAGGGAGCATTCTATCTTTTCCCCAAAGTAGAGTCTTACTTTGGAAAGAAATTCGGCGACAAGACTATTGCCAACGACTCCGACCTTGCCATGTATCTCCTTGAGGAGGGTCATGTGGCTACCGTTTCCGGCGAGGCTTTCTGTCTTCCCGGATATATCCGTCTTAGTTACGCCACATCCGATGACAATATCCGTGAGGCAATGCGCCGCATAGCGTCAGCCCTTGCCAAGCTCAAATGAAAAGGATAGTAGCCAGCGCTATTGCAGCCGCCGCGCTCTGCGCCGCATCGTCATGCGGCAGCGGGGCGGGACGGTGGGATGATGTCGACACTGTGGCTCTTGCCGGCACCGTGATTGTCGAGGACGAGCTTCTGCGCAGTCCGCTCGGCATCACGGCATCAGACGATAATATATTTGTGTGGAACTCCGGCAAGAGCGATACCCTCATCGATATGTTTGACCTCGGAGGGCACCGCATACGCTCTTTTCTGACAAAGGGCAATGGCGAAAACCGGATGCCGTATATCGAATTTGCGAGATATTCGCAGCTCGACAGCGCGCTTATTGTCGGTTCGTCGGCATTTAATGGCAAACTCATGAATGTGACAGGGCTAAGCGGGTCTGCGCCGCAACTTGTCACCCGTTTTTCTTTTTCCGAGCGGATAGTAGGTTCGCCGAGCGACACCGTGGTGCCGTCGAGCCTTGTGATGCAGCTTGAGAACGGCGCCATAGTCACCGCCAATCTCACTCCGGGCGGAATGCTTGCGCTTTACAGTCCGCAAGGGCGTTTCCGCCGCTTCGTGCAGCCCTATCCCGACAAGTCGCTGCTTGGTGACAGCGTGCCTGACTATGCGTTGCCGAATTTCTTTGTCATGATCGGCGGCACAAGTCCCGACGGAAAGCATTTCGCCACATCGAGCAAACTCGGCGATATTCTCGCTTTCGGCACAGCTACAGCCGACAGCGTGGATATAGTCACCTACACCGGCAAGCCGCAGAAGGGCATAAACGTGGTGCAGAGCCCCGACAATTATTGCAGGGTGGAGTACAACGACAGTCTTGAATACTTTTATCCCTTCGGGCTCGCCTTGTCAAACAGCCATGTATATGCCGTGACCGGCGGCATCGCTGCCACCTTCAATACCGGAGTGGCGAGCATGAAGGCCGGAGGAGGCGCACCGGTTTATATCAACGTCTATGACTATGAAGGCAATCCGGTGAGAGTGCTCAGAGTGCCCCTCGGCATGTGTCGCATCGCTGTGACGCCCGACGACTCCAGGCTCTTCGCTTTTGTGGAGAGCGACGATAACGGCTATCAGATTATATCTTTCGACCTATGAACTACCGCATATTCCCTCCCGAAGAGCTGATGGATGCCCATATAGCTCTGCCGCTGTCAAAAAGCATCAGCAACAGGGCATTGATTATCAACGCCCTTGCCGGCGCTACTGCTCCGCTTGACAATGTTGCTGATTGCGATGACACCCGCGCTATGCTTGACGCGCTCGCCGACCCGCAGGCATCGGTCGTAAACATCGGGGCCGCAGGCACCGCAATGCGCTTTCTCACAGCCTACTTCGCCGCCCGGACAGGAAGGGTAGTCACAATCGACGGCTCGGAGCGCATGCGCAAGCGCCCGATAGGTCCGCTTGTAGAGGCGCTCAGAGCCATAGGCGCCGACATACGCTATGTCGGTCAGGAGGGCTTTCCCCCGCTTGAAATCCATGGCAGACAGCTTGCCGGAGGTGCCGTGAGCATAGACTCCGGGGTCAGCTCGCAGTATATCTCCGCGCTGCTCATGATTGCGCCTGTGACCGAGCGCGGTATCACTCTAACCCTTGAAGGCGAGCCGGTGAGCACCCCATATATCCGCATGACGCTCGACATCATGCGGGCTTTCGGTGTCATAGGCGAGAAGGAGGGCAACACAATCAGTGTGCCTCACGGACGCTACATCGGTGCCGGCAGCTTCATGGTCGAGGCCGACTGGAGCGCGGCTTCATACTGGTATGAGATTCAGGCTCTGACCTGCGGATGGACAGCTCTCGACGGGCTGACGGAGCATAGCTTGCAGGGCGACAGCGCCTGCATTGATATCTTCAAGGAGCTCGGAGTGGAAAGCGGCTTTGAAACCAGCCCTTGCCGGGCAAGCCTTGAGGCAACGCCTGACCTTACCCCGCGATTCACCGCCGACCTTAGCGATACTCCGGATATTGCCCAGACCGTAGCCGTGACCTGCTCGATGCTTGGAGTTCCCTTCCGCATCACAGGTCTGCGCTCACTGCGCATCAAGGAGACCGACCGCATAGCCGCACTCTCCGCCGAGCTTTTAAAAGTCGGCGTGGTGCTCACCATAGAGGGGGACGACGCCATTGAATGGGATGGCGCCCGCAGACCTATAGCCGAGATGCCGGAGTTTGATACCTACGACGACCATCGAATGGCTCTCGCATTCGCTCCCGTAGCGGTTTTTATTCCCGGCATAGTGATAAGGGATGCGGAAGTAGTGAGCAAATCCTATCCGAACTATTGGAATGACCTCGTATCAGCCGGCTTCAGGGTCGAGGAGATAATAGATGAGTCAAAGGAGGAGGCAAATCAATGATTGCAGCCCTTATAATACTTGCCGCACTCGTTGTTGCCGGAGCGGTGCTCTATTTCTTCCACCGTCGCGACGAAGCCCGCGTTGAATCTTACATAGAAGAACCTCCTGAAATAGGGGAGAATGCCGAATGTTGCGGCATGCACATCACCTGTGAGAAGGATTCGCTGCTCTCTTCCGTGAGTCCCGAAATCGAGTATTACGACGATGAGGAGCTTGACCGCTACGCCGGCACCGGAGCCGACGACTATTCCGACGAAGCCATCGAGGAGTTTCGCGGCGTGCTTCTCACTCTTCTGCCCCACGATATAGCGGGCTGGGCTCGCAGCATCCAGCTCCGCGGCATAACTCTGCCTTCACCTGTGCGCGAAGAGCTGTTGCTCATTGTCAGCGAAGCCCGCGCCGCAGCAACCGCCCACAACAATGCTTGAACTATTTAGTTACCCATTTTTCATAAACGCTCTTGCGGGGCTCGCCATCATCAGCATAGTCTCGGCGATGATAGGCACATATATAGTCACCCGCCGTCTGGTGTCTATCAGCGGCGGAGTCACCCACGCCTGCTTCGGCGGTCTCGGTCTGGGATATTATCTCGGAGTCAGCCCCGTATTCATGGCTGCCGTTTTCGCCATAGCCTCATCTATGGGTGTGGAATTTATGGCAAGCCGCAGCAAAGTCAGGGAGGACAGCGCCATTGCGGTGGTGTGGGCGCTCGGCATGGCCATAGGCATCCTTTTCGTGTTTCTGACTCCCGGCTATGTGCCTGAGCTGAACTCGTTTCTTTTCGGCAACGTGCTCACCATATCGCGCGCCGACCTGTGGACTTTCGGCATCTTTGCGGTGGTTCTCGGCGTGTTTTTCGCGTTTTTCTACAAAAAAATAGTCATTTGCGCGTTTGACCACGACTTTGCGCGAGTAATCCATCTTCCGGTGCGCTTCATCAGCTACTCCATGAC
>JAIDJW010000106.1 GCA_029052015.1 Paramuribaculum sp.
TGCCAATGTAGCTCAGGGGTAGAGCACTTCCTTGGTAAGGAAGAGGTCGCGGGTTCAAATCCCGCCATCGGCTCAAATTTTAGCAGATGATGACAGCCCCGATAGTGTCCGTACCGCTATCGCGGCGTCTTCGCTAAAAACAACGAGACAACAACTTAAAAAAAACAAAATAAACAGCAGAGTTATGGCTAAAGAAAAATTCGAAAGAACCAAGCCGCACGTTAACATCGGCACAATCGGCCACGTTGACCACGGTAAAACCACCCTTACTGCAGCTATTACCACAGTGCTTGCAAAGAATGGTCTCTCTGAGGTGAAGTCATTCGACCAGATTGACAACGCACCTGAGGAAAAAGAGCGCGGTATTACCATTAATACCTCACACGTTGAGTATGAGACAGCTAATCGTCACTATGCTCACGTTGACTGCCCGGGACACGCCGACTATGTGAAGAACATGGTAACTGGTGCTGCTCAGATGGACGGCGCTATCATCGTGGTTGCTGCAACTGACGGTCCGATGCCCCAGACCCGCGAGCACATCCTTCTCGCTCGTCAGGTGAACGTTCCCCGTATCGTAGTGTTCCTTAACAAGTGCGATATGGTTGATGACGAAGAGATGTTCGAACTCGTTGAAATGGAGATGCGCGATCTTCTTTCATCATACGAATATGACGGCGACAACACTCCTATCATCCGTGGCTCTGCACTCGGCGCTCTCAATGGCGAGCCCCAGTGGGAAGCAAAGGTTATGGAGCTCATGGAAGCTGTTGACAACTGGATTCCCCTGCCTCCCCGCGATGTAGACAAACCCTTCCTTATGCCTGTTGAGGACGTGTTCTCAATCACCGGCCGTGGTACAGTTGCTACCGGTCGTATCGAGACAGGTGTCGTTAAGGTAGGTGACGAAGTTCAGATCATGGGTCTCGGCGCTGATATGAAGTCAGTAGTTACCGGCGTGGAAATGTTCCGTAAGCTTCTCGATCAGGGTGAGGCTGGTGACAACGTAGGTCTCCTCCTCCGTGGTATCGACAAGAAGGACATCAAGCGTGGTATGGTAATCTGCCACCCCGGAGTTGTTAAGCCCCACAGCAAGTTCAAAGCTTCTGTTTATATCCTTAAGAAGGAAGAGGGCGGCCGTCACACTCCGTTCCACAACCACTATCGTCCCCAGTTCTACATCCGCACACTCGACGTTACCGGTGAGATCACTCTTCCCGAAGGCGTAGAGATGGTGATGCCTGGCGACCACGTTGAAATCAATGTTGAGCTCATCAACCCCGTAGCATGTGACCAGGGTCTTCGCTTCGCTATCCGTGAAGGCGGTCGCACAGTGGGTTCCGGTCAGATCACAGAGATTCTCGACTAAGAATCAGTCATCGCTCAAAAGCGATAACAGATAAAACCACAAGAGGCTTCCGGCTCATCCGGAAGGAAGGGTAAGGAAGCCTCTTTTATACAGGACTAGCTCAGTTGGTAGAGCACCGGTCTCCAAAACCGGGTGTCGGGAGTTCGAGCCTCTCGTCCTGTGCTAAAAATACTGAAATGAAAAAACTGAAACTACTGACGGATATCGAGGAGTCTTATACCGAGCTACGGTACAAGACCTCTTGGCCGACCAAGGGCCAACTGATCAAGAGCGCGATTATTGTGATGATTGCTTCCATTATTATCGCCGCGATAGTCTATTGCATGGATCTGGTTGTCGATAACTTGATGCATTTAATCTACGGCTTAGGTAAGTAAACACTTTCAATCACTACTTAACGGCAAGAACCAATGGCTGAAGGAAAGAGAGCGTGGTACGTGCTTCGTGCCATATCAGGCAAGGAAGCCAAGGTCAAGGAGGTGCTGGATGCAGCTATCCGCAACACTGACCTCGGCAAAAACGTTTTTCAGGTACTGATTCCTACCGAGAAAGTGCTTACGGTGCGCAACGGAAAGAAGGTTGTTAAAGAACGCAATCTTTATTCCGGTTATGTGTTTATCGAAGCCAACCTCCAGGGTGAGGTGATCCACGAACTCCGCAACACCACCAATGTCATCGATTTTCTCGGTGCGAAGGGCAAAGGCATAGCTCCTGAGCCTCTCCGCCAGAGCGAGGTGATGAGAATGCTCGGCACAGCTGACGCTATGGCTGATGTGACGGAGGAAGGTCTCAATGATTATATTGTCGGAGAGACTGTGAAAGTGAATTTCGGACCCTTCAGCGGATTTACCGGCGAGATTGAAGAGGTAGACCGCGAGAGGAAGAAGCTAAAAGTTATGGTCAAGATTTTTGGCCGCAAGACACCCCTTGAGTTGGAAAATTCACAAGTAGAGCGAGTCTGAGCCGGCGGCTCGGAGCGATGGTTACGAATCGGTCCGCGCGCAAGGCATAGGCAAGCGAAATAAAAACACCAATATCTAAAATTCAGATTAAAATGGCTAAAGAAATTGCTGGACAGATCAAATTGCAGATTAAGGGTGGAGCAGCAAATCCTTCACCTCCTGTAGGTCCCGCTCTGGGCTCCAAGGGCATAAACATCATGGAGTTCTGCAAGCAATTCAATGCCCGCACCCAGGACAAGGCAGGCAAAGTCCTTCCGGTAGTAATCACATATTACTCCGACAAGAGCTTTGACTTTATTGTCAAGACCCCCCCGGTTGCAGTTCAGCTCCTTGAGGCTACCAAGCTCAAGAGCGGATCGGCTCAGCCTAACCGTAACAAGGTTGGCGAAATCACCTGGGATCAGGTAAAGGCTATTGCAGAAGATAAAATGCCTGATTTGAACTGCTTCACTGTTGAATCGGCAATGCGTATGGTTGCAGGTACGGCCAGAAGCATGGGTATCACCGTCAAGGGCGCATTCCCTGAAAATAACTGATAAACTTCAATTGAACAATGAGTAAACTGACTAAAAACCAAAAGTTAGCCTTAGAGAAGATTGAAGCTGGGAAGGCCTATTCTCTCGCTGAAGCAGCAGAAAAGGTTAAAGAAGTCAACTACGCAAAGTTTGACGCTTCGCTCGACATTGACGTGCGTCTCGGCGTAGACCCGCGTAAAGCAAACCAGATGGTGCGCGGCGTCGTTACCCTCCCTCATGGCACCGGCAAGCAGGTTCGCGTTCTCGTGCTCTGCAACGCTGACGCTGAGGCTGCGGCTAAGGCTGCCGGCGCTGACTATGTTGGTCTTGACGAGTATATCGAAAAGATCAAAGGCGGATGGACTGACGTTGACGTTATCATTACCCAGCCCGCAATCATGGGCAAGATAGGCGCCCTCGGCCGAGTGCTCGGTCCCCGTGGACTTATGCCTAACCCCAAGAGCGGCACTGTGACCAATGATGTTGCCAAAGCTGTAGAGGAAGTAAAGAAAGGTAAGATTGACTTCAAGGTAGACAAAAACGGTATCGTTCATTCTTCAATCGGCAAGATGAGTTTCACAGCCGAGCAGATGAAGGACAATGCGCGCGAGTTTATCAACACTCTTATCAAGCTCAAGCCCTCCGCATCTAAAGGCACATATATCAAGAGCATTTATCTTTCAAGTACAATGAGTCCCGGTATCAAGGTTGATTCCAAGACCGTCGACGAGTAACCTCTTAAAAAGCTAAGACAATGAAAAAGGAAGATAAAAGCGCTATAATTGGCCAGATCGCCGAAATTCTTAAGGAATATCCCAACTTCTATCTTGTAGAGACCGCAGGCCTCGATGCAGAGAAGACAAGCGCGCTCCGCCGCGCATGCTTCAAAGCTGATGTCAAGCTCGTTGTGGTTAAGAACACTCTTCTTCACAAAGCGCTTGAAACCCTTGAAGGCGACTATACAGAGCTCTACGGCGCGCTTAACGGCCCCACATCGCTGATGTGCACAACCGTTGCTAACGCTCCCGCAAAGCTTCTCAAGGACTTCATCAAGAAAGACGATATCCTTCCCCGTCTCAAAGGTGCGTATGTTGAGGAAACCGTTTACCTCGGAGCAGACCAGCTTGACACACTTGCTACAATCAAGAGCAAGAACGAGCTTATCGCCGACGTTATCGCACTCCTCCAGTCGCCTGCCAAGAATGTCGTTTCCGCACTTACATCCGGCGGTACCAAACTTCACGGCATACTCGAGACTCTCTCCAAAAAAGAAGATTAAATTCCAACAGTAAAACAAAACAAATAAAAACATACAAAAATGGCAGATTTAAAAGCTTTCGCAGAACAACTTGTTAACCTCTCCGTTAAGGAAGTAAACGAACTTGCTCAGATCCTCAAGGAGGAATATGGTATCGAACCCGCTGCCGCAGCAGTGGCAGTTGCAGCTGGTCCCGCAGCAGGTGGCGCAGCAGCAGCTGAGGAGAAAACTTCTTTCGATGTTGTCCTCAAGAGCGCAGGTGCTAACAAGCTCAACGTTGTCAAAGTAGTTAAGGCTCAGACCGGTCTTGGCCTCAAGGAAGCAAAAGAAATGGTTGACGGAGCTCCCGCTGTAGTCAAAGAAGGTCTTCCCAAGGCTGACGCTGAAGGTCTCAAGAAAGAACTCGAAGAAGCCGGCGCTGAAGTTGAACTTAAATAATAACGCCTGACGTTCAGGTATATAGGTTAAGTATCGCCCGGAGAGGCGGATACTTAACCTTTTTGTGTTAATATTTAATTTGAGTTCCTTTAACGTTTTTTAGATGTCAGTTTCATTAGATAAACCCCGTGTCAATTTTGCGTCGGTAAAGAATCCTCTCCCGTATCCCGACTTTCTCGAGGTGCAGCTAAAGTCTTTCCAGGACTTCCTGCAGCTGGACACACCTCCCGAAAAAAGAAACAATGAGGGGCTGTACAAGGTCTTTGCCGAGAATTTCCCTATCGCGGACACCCGCAACAACTTCGTTCTTGAATTTCTCGACTATTATATAGATCCCCCGCGCTACACCATCGAAGAGTGTCTTGAGCGCGGACTCACCTACAGCGTGCCCCTCAAAGCCAAGTTAAAACTATACTGCACCGACCCAGACCACGAAGACTTTGCGACTGTGATACAGGATGTGTATCTCGGTCCAATCCCTTATATGACTGAGAAAGGCACTTTCGTGATCAACGGCGCGGAGCGCGTTGTCGTTTCTCAGCTTCACCGCTCGCCGGGCGTGTTTTTCGGACAAAGCACCCACGCCAACGGCACTAAGCTCTATTCTGCCCGTATAATTCCTTTCAAGGGCTCATGGATAGAGTTTGCAACCGACATCAATAATGTGATGTACGCTTACATCGACCGTAAGAAGAAACTCCCTGTAACCACTCTGCTCAGGGCTATCGGTCTCGAAAGCGATAAAGACATCATTGAAATTTTCGGACTCGCTGAGGAACTCAAAGTCAACAAGACCAACCTCAAGAAGGCAGTAGGCCGCAAGCTCGCCGCACGTCTGCTCAAAACATGGGTGGAGGACTTCGTCGATGAAGATACCGGCGAGGTTGTGTCTATCGAGCGCAACGATGTTATCATCGACCGTGAGACTGTGCTTGAGGAAAGTCACATACAGGACATTCTCGACTCCGGAGCCCAGACAATACTGCTCCACAAGGAGGATGTCAACACCAGCGACTACTCGATTATATTCAACACCCTCCAGAAGGACCCGACCAACACCGAGAAGGAGGCTATTCAATATATATACAGGCAGCTGCGCAACGCCGAGCCACCGGACGATGCCAGCGCGCGCGAAGTCATAACCAACCTCTTCTTCTCCGAAAAGAGATATGACCTCGGCGAGGTGGGACGCTATCGAATCAATAAGAAGCTCGGACTCACAACCTCCATGGATGTGAAGGTCCTCACAAAGGAAGATATCATTGCTATTATCAAATATCTTATCGAGCTTATCAACTCCAAGACTGATGTCGACGATATCGACCATCTGAGCAACCGTCGCGTTCGCACCGTAGGCGAGCAGCTCTACAATCAGTTCGGAGTCGGTCTCGCACGCATGAGCCGCACAATCCGCGAGCGCATGAATGTGCGCGACAACGAGGTGTTCACACCTATCGACCTTATCAACGCCAAGACCATTTCATCGGTCATCAACACATTCTTCGGCACCAACGCTCTGTCCCAGTTCATGGACCAGACCAACCCTCTTGCCGAGATGACCCACAAGCGCCGTATGTCGGCACTCGGCCCCGGCGGTCTGTCGCGTGAGCGCGCAGGCTTCGAGGTGCGAGACGTACACTACACCCACTACGGTCGTCTGTGTCCTATCGAGACTCCTGAAGGTCCTAACATCGGTCTTATATCATCGCTCTGCGTATATGCCAAGATCAATGACCTCGGCTTCATAGAGACGCCTTACCGCAAGGTTGAGGACTCTAAGGTAAATCTCAACAACGACGAGATTGTATATCTCACTGCAGAGATTGAAGAGGGCAAAGTTATTGCACAGGGCAATGCGCCTCTGAATGATAACGGCACATTTGTGCGCGACCGTGTCAAGGCCCGTCTTGACGCCGACTTCCCCATCGTGCCCCCGGCCGAGGTTGAACTCATGGACGTGTCGCCTACACAGATTGCGTCAATCGCCGCATCGCTTATCCCCTTCCTGGAGCACGACGATGCAAACCGCGCACTCATGGGATCTAACATGATGCGTCAGGCAGTGCCTCTGCTCCGCAGCGAGAGCCCCATCGTGGGCACCGGACTCGAAGGGCAGCTCATCCGCGACTCCCGCACGCAGATCACCGCCGAAGGCGACGGCACAATCGAGTTTGTCGACGCCACAGTTATCCGTATACGCTACGACCGCACCGAAGAGGAGGAATTCGTTTCCTTCGAGGATGCAGTCAAGGAATACCATATACCCAAGTTCCGCAAAACCAACCAGAGCACAACCATCGACCTCCGTCCTATCTGTGAGAAAGGTCAGCGTGTCCACAAGGGCATGATACTCACCGAGGGATATTCTACTGAAAAAGGTGAACTCGCTCTCGGACGTAACCTCAAGGTGGCCTTCATGCCGTGGAAGGGTTATAACTATGAGGATGCTATTGTGCTCAACGAGCGCGTTGTGCGCGAGGATATCCTCACTTCTGTCCATGTCGACGAGTATTCACTCGAAGTGCGTGAGACAAAGCGCGGACTTGAGGAACTCACTTCCGATATACCCAATGTCAGCGAGGATGCGACAAAGGACCTCGACGAGCGCGGCATTATCCGCGTCGGCGCCCATGTTGTGCCCGGCGACATAATGATAGGTAAAATCACACCTAAGGGCGAAAGCGATCCCACCCCTGAGGAAAAGCTGCTCCGCGCCATCTTCGGCGACAAGGCCGGCGATGTAAAGGACGCTTCACTCAAGGCCTCACCCTCGCTCAAAGGCGTTATCATCGGCACCAACCTCTTCTCCAAAGCCGCCAAGAAGAAAAAGAGCAAGAGTGCAAACGCTCTCCTGCCCAAGCTCGACGAAGAGTACGAGGAAAAACTCAGCGCTCTCAAGGACCTTCTTGTGGAGAAACTCATGACGCTCACAAACGGACTCGTGTCGCAGGGTGTCAAGGATTTCATCGGCTCCGATGTCATTTCTAAAGGCGACAAATTCTCTGCTGCCAAGCTTCGCGACATCGACTACGACACCATCAACCTCAGCAAGTGGACCGATGACGCCCATAAGAATGATCTTATCCGCGCCACTATAGTCAACTATCTGCGCAAGTCCAAGGAAATTGATGCCGAGCTTCGCCGCAAGAAGTTCGACATCTCCATAGGCGACGAGCTCCCCTCGGGCATCATGCAGATGGCAAAGGTCTATGTTGCCAAGAAGCGCAAGATAAGCGTGGGTGACAAGATGGCGGGTCGTCACGGTAACAAGGGTATCGTTTCGCGCATCGTGCGTCAGGAAGATATGCCTTTCCTTGCCGACGGCACACCTGTCGATATTGTCCTCAACCCTCTGGGCGTGCCTTCGCGAATGAACCTCGGTCAGATTTTCGAGACCGTGCTCGGATGGGCAGGCAGAGAGCTGGGCGAGAAATTCGCCACACCGATTTTTGACGGAGCTACTCTCGACGACCTCAACGAGTGGACCGACAAGGCAGGACTCCCACGCTACGGCAAGACCTACCTCTACGACGGTGGCACAGGAGAGCGTTTCGACCAGCCAGCAACAGTCGGTGTAATCTACATGCTCAAACTCGGCCACATGGTCGAGGACAAGATGCACGCACGTAGCATTGGCCCGTACTCACTTATTACCCAGCAGCCGCTCGGCGGTAAGGCGCAGTTCGGCGGACAGCGTTTCGGAGAGATGGAGGTTTGGGCGCTCGAGGCATTCGGCGCGGCTCATATCCTTCAGGAGATTCTCACCATCAAGAGTGACGACGTTACCGGCCGCAGCAAAGCTTACGAGGCAATTGTCAAAGGCGATCCGATGCCACAGGCAGGTATCCCCGAATCACTCAACGTGCTTCTCCACGAGCTCCGCGGTCTTGGTCTGAGCATCAACCTCGAGCAGTAATCTCCTTATTTTAATTGACTCTCATCCAATATTAAATATGGCTTTTAGAAAAGACAACAAAATAAAGACCGGATTCTCGAAAATCAGCATCGGACTCGCTTCGCCCGAGGAGATTCTCGAGAAATCGAGCGGCGAGGTGCTCAAACCCGAGACCATCAACTACCGCACCTACAAGCCTGAGCGCGACGGCCTCTTCTGCGAGCGCATCTTTGGTCCCGTAAAGGACTATGAGTGCCATTGCGGTAAGTACAAGCGCATACGCTACAAAGGCATCGTCTGCGACCGTTGCGGCGTCGAGGTCACCGAGAAGAAAGTGCGTCGTGAGCGCATGGGCCACATAAAGCTCGTTGTGCCCGTTGCCCACATCTGGTACTTCCGTTCGCTTCCCAACAAGATAGGCTACCTCCTCGGTCTTCCCTCAAAGAAGCTTGATGCGGTAATCTACTATGAGAAGTATGTGGTTATACAGCCCGGAGCCGCAGCCGACATAGTTCTTCCTGGTCATTCAGAAGGCGTCAAGGAGCTCGAGCTTCTAACTGAGGAGGAATATTTCGACCTCCTCGACAAGCTCCCCCGCGAGAATCAGATGCTTGAGGACACCGATCCCAACAAGTTTATCGCCAAGATGGGTGCAGAGGCCGTTTACGACCTCCTGCAGCGTCTTGACCTTGACGATCTTTCATACAAACTCCGCCATCAGGCCGACACCGACGGCTCGCAGCAGCGCAAAACCGAGGCTCTTAAGCGCCTACAGGTTGTTGAGAGCTTCCGCGCGTCGCGTGGCCGCAACAAACCCGAGTGGATGATTCTACAGGCTGTGCCTGTAATCCCGCCGGAATTGCGTCCCCTTGTGCCTCTGGACGGCGGACGTTTCGCCACTTCCGACCTCAACGACCTCTACCGTCGCGTAATCATCCGCAACAACCGCCTCAAACGCCTTATCGAAATCAAGGCGCCCGAAGTGATTCTGCGCAATGAAAAGCGTATGCTTCAGGAAGCTGTCGACTCGCTGCTTGACAACTCCCGCAAGTCATCGGCTGTGAAGACAGAGGCCAACCGTCCTCTCAAATCACTTTCCGACAGCCTCAAGGGCAAGCAGGGCCGCTTCCGTCAGAACCTTCTCGGTAAGCGTGTCGACTACTCCGCACGTTCCGTAATCGTCGTAGGTCCCGAGCTCAA
>JAIDJW010000107.1 GCA_029052015.1 Paramuribaculum sp.
CTGTGTGGGAGGCATCTTACGGGCGGAAAGCTGTGGGTCTCCGGTCTGAGACTCTGCCATCACAGAAGCTGAACAATCGGCTGATGCCGAATCGTTACGCGCAGCCATCATAGAAGCGTCTGACGGCTCGGTTTCCATAACTTCTATAATGAGTGACTTGCCTGCAATCACCTTGCCGCTTCGCATCTTGTTCCATCTCTTGATGTCTGTGGCACTCACTCCGTACTTGCGGGCGATGTCACGGAGATTCTCTCCCCTGCCGACAACATGGGTCTTTCTAACAAGGCGGCTTACTGTGCCGTCAGGGTTTGGAGTAAGACTCTGCCCAGGCTCCACACGGGTGCGCCGTGCGTATGAATCGGCATCGCGGCGCAGAATCGCATCCTCGCTCATGATGTAGCTCAGACACTGCTGCGACGGGAGCACAAGTGCGTAGGGGTGATTGTCGCCGGGAATAATATCCTTTCTGAACTGAGGGTTAAGCATCCTGATTTCCTCGACTGGAATATTGAGCACCTCGGCAATCTGATTGAAATGCACGCGCTGATTGACGAGAACAGTGTCGGTGACGAGCTTGTTTTTTACAAGAGTGGGACGTATGCCGTAATTATTATAGTAGTTCATCACAAAATTGGCAGCAATAAAAGCGGGTACGTAGCTGCGGGTTTCAGGAAGGAGATAGGTGTATATTTCCCAGAAATCCTTTTTGCCTCCGCCGGCTCTGCGAAGTGCCTTGTTGACGTTGCCGGGTCCACAGTTGTAAGCGGCGATGGCAAGCGACCAGTCACCGTATATTTCATAAAGCTGCTTGAGATAGCGCACCGCATAGCGGCTTGCAAGGCGCGGGTCGCGACGCTGGTCAACTAGCGAGTTTACTTCAAGCCCAAGCCCTGTAGCGGTTGCCGGCATTATCTGCCAGAGTCCGACAGCACCGGCACGCGACACGGCATTGGGGTTAAGCGCGCTTTCGATTACCGGAAGATACTGGAGTTCGAGGGGCATCTTCTCCTTGAGCAGCTCTTCCACGAATATATTGCCGTAATAATTATTGAGGGCAAGCATATCAGCCACGAGTGTACGCCTTTTGCCGAGATATAGGTTGATGAGGTTGCCGACTATCGAATTGTACGGAAGTTCGATTTCAGTAGGGAGCTTGCTCAGCAGCTCCTCATATTCCTGTGGTGTGCCTATACGCGCTCCTCCGTTGTCCTCTGCTCTCGTGGCATAGTGTTTGAGATAGAAATTTTCTTCCAGTTCTTTGGTTTTGGTTTCGAAGCTCTCGGGAGCTATCACATTGTCATCCGTTATGGAATGCTTGATGTCGAGTATAGACAGAGCTTTAGCGCCGCAACCCAAGCTGATGCAGCCTATAGCAATGGAGAGTAAAATTTTTTTCATATCTGCGTACACAAGTTTTAAGGTTAGAACTTTAAAATCTCAGAGCCCACTGCAGCCCTACTCCGGGACGGTTTCTTCGATCGGGAATCATTGCAGGAGCAACATCCATTGACAAATCAGGCGAGATGTCAAAGTGAGCGAGCGAAGCGTCTACGTATGCATCAACCATGGCGAGAAGATACACGCCGACCATCGAGATTATGCACAGGTCGCGGTTGCGCCTGTAGTAATCCTTGCGCGTTTTAAGCACATTGGTGAGCCATGTCTTGTCAAGATCCTCCTCTCTTATCGTTGAGGGAAAGAAATCCATGTAGCTTTTGGTAGACGGGTCATTGTCCATTATATCGGAGTATGCGCGGGTGTAGTCCCTGAGCATACTGTTATTCCAAGATGTGCCGTAGCCGAGCCCCATAAATCCTGCCACAACAAGCGGCAGTTTCCAGTAGCGACGGTTGTAGGCCTGACCGAGACCCGGGAAGAGCGCCGACATCCACACCGCCCTGATGGGATCCGGATCAAACACCTTTACCTGGGTTCTGACGGTCTTTGACAGCACGCTGTCTGGCACATTAGCCATATTGCGGGCATTGAAGATCGGAAAACTATCAACGGGGGTAACGGTTATGCCATCTCTGCCTGCCGTAATGCTGTCCTCGACCACCTCTGCCGGCAGCTCAACCGCGTCAGTAATGTTTATTGAGTCGGGAAGCTGCTTTGGGATATGTTTTTTTATCGGTCGCACCGGTTTTTGCGGAGTTTGAGAAAAAACGTTAAAAGATGTTGCGACAGCAAGCGCCACCGCCACAACCAGGCGCGTCACAAGGCGCACCGACATTTTTCCACATTCTGCCCGCAAGTGCAGTTTCATAACACAATTGACTATCATTCAGCTTATTTCACTGACAAGCCATGCAAACCACTTTATTATGATTGAGTGTCCGATTGGTTT
>JAIDJW010000108.1 GCA_029052015.1 Paramuribaculum sp.
GGGTGTACGTGCATCCATCTTCTTTAATTCTGTTTATGAGGTCGAGGCTGTTTTTTCGGTTGATGATAACACTTATTCCGTCATCGTCTATTAGATGAAATAGATTTGACGCTGTTTCAAAACAGATTTCGTCGGGTTTGTAAAGATAGTGCTTAATGTCAGTTTTGTCAAAAGTGTTTTTGCGACTGTAAAGCTGACGGAAATATTCATCCATGGCAGCCGGTGCAAACCAGTCGCTGTCTGAAGGCATATTGAGGCGCGCATTGTTGGCGTCTGCAATGGCGCCGAAGGGTTTCCTGCCTTCAGGCGAAAGACTGAAAACGAAGGTGTGTCCAATTTTTTCAAGCCCTTCACGGTTACATCTTCCAGCGGCTTGTAATATAGAATCGAGTCCGGCTTCCTGCCGGAAAACAACTGGAAAATCAATATCAACTCCGGCTTCGACCAATTGGGTGGATATGACTCTCAGTGTTGTTTGCGCACTGTCTTTGAGAATGGTCCGTATTTTAGCTATCGTTTCATCAATGTGGTCTGGACACATCATTTTTGATAGATGTAGATTGATACCGTCTGATGGCAGGCGATCATAAATTTCTTTTGCATCCTTGCGCGTGTTGACTATGCAGAGTACCTTTTCGTAGCCGCATAATCTAGAGGCAATTTCGTCGTAAGTCAGACCTGAATCATCAATAACGAGTTTTACGCGACGGAGCCTGTCGTGGAGCATCATCTCTTTCGGGATAATTTCTTTGATGCTATCAATGCCTGTAAAGTCGGCATTGGGATTGACTCCTTCTATCAGTCCGCTGAGAACAGGCTGACTGGCTGTCGTAAATAAAAACGATACTCCAAATAGTTTTTTGTAGGCAGTCATCGCGTCTACAACAGGTCTTAGAAAATCAGTCGGTAATGTCTGAGCTTCATCCAGGATAATTACAGAATTAATTATGTTATGGAGTTTTCGGCAGTCCCCCGGTTTATTGCTGAACATAGACTCGAACAACTGCACATTAGTGGTGACAATAACAGGACTGTCCCAGTTTTCGGTCGCAAGTATTATTTTTTCGCGCGATTCTGTATCCTGTACATCATAAGGATTGAAACCGCTGTGATGCTCCAATACATTATTATCACCAAGTATTCTCTTTAATAGACCTGCTGTCTGTGAAATAATACTTGTGTACGGTATTGCGATAATAATCCGACTCATATTATGTTTCACAGCATGTTTCATCGCCCACAGTAAGGATGAGAGTGTCTTTCCTCCTCCGGTAGGCACAGTGAGGCTATAGAATCCTTTTTCACCGACCGACGCTTCCACGCATTTTTCCTGTATCTCTTTTCTGATACGATTCACAGGCGTGTCAGCGGAATGTGACTGAAGATTACGGATATATGATTCAAGTAATGGCAGTAAACTCGCTATGTCAGCTCGTTCTTGGCGCAGATTCCAGGATTCGTGATTCATGAATCGTTCCGTATCAAGCCTGTCGGCGTCAATGAGACATGAAAAGAGCATTCTTGACAGATGATGCAAGTGTCTCAAATTATCTGCGCTACTACATAGCGCGCAACTATGAATCTCTTTATGTAAAGTAGTAGTATCGATTTTCTCTCTATTGATTTCAGCGGGCAAAGCTTTAGTGCTCAATATAGTTTCCACATCCATGTAATCGTGGAGACCGGTATGATGCGAAATAATCTGATTAACAAGAAGGTTTATGACGCTTTTGCCCATAAGCTCCAGCGCATATATTCCTCCGACATAAGCATGATTGTGATCATTTTCGGGCTTCAATCCACAGCACGGTATGCCATTTGTCTTGCGTATATAATATTGAAAAGCATTACGCTCTTTACCTTTGTCATGGAGCAAACCCAATGTTTTTCCCCACGAGGGAAGTCCAATTTTCCCGGCAAATGATTCGGCCAAATCGGCTACCCCTTTTTGATGTTGCCGATTGGTCTGTATCATCCAGTTGTTCGTTTCCAGGTCTTTATAAAGATGTGAAATGTACATTCTTTAGATGCTAATGATATTAGATTTGTCTTCCTATATACCGACAAAGTTATATAAAAAATGCGGATTATGATAGATAGTGGAAATAAAAGTTTGGAAATAACGGATTCGTCTTTCCAGATATTTATTTCTTTATGTTTTTCATCAGCCCTCTTTTTCGGATTGTGCCGTTGTTCGTAGGGGCGCAGGTTTGTGTAAATATATTGGGATTGGGATAAAAAAGATGCAGGAGCGGAATTGTTCCGCTCCTGCATTGTGAGTCGGGGTGAGAAGACTCGAACTTCCGACCTCCACGTCCCGAACGTGGCGCGCTGCCAACTGTGCTACACCCCGCACTAACCGTTGTTTTCGTGTCAGCGGGTGCAAAGTTAGGCATTATTTTTGAATTTCGCTACCTTTGGATGATATTTCTTTCAAAAAAGCCGGATTATAGTATCTTGAATATCCTCTCAGCCTGCCGAGCCGACGGTTGAGGAAGAAGCGGTCAACCATCGCTCCGATGAATATTGCGATGCATACCGCTCCGATGATTATCAGCCATGCGTAGAATGCGTGTTCGTTGCCGGGTTCCATGTTCTGATTGTTTTTTTGTTGATTCAAACTGCTTTATATTTGAAACAATTCCTGGTGAGCCATGGTTCGGTGGTGTTAAAACGGATAGCCAATGGCGAGGTGGAATGCCAGCGAGTTTTTAAATGAGGTCATATTATAGTAGCCTTTTTTGCCGGTGTCGTAGGGGAGGTGTATGCCGACGCCGAGGTCACCGCGTATAACCAGCATGCCTATGTCAACGCGGAGTCCGGCTCCGGTGCCAGTTGCGAGGTCGCGAAAAAATGAGGATGCACGGAGCTGTCCGCCCGGTCGCATCGGGTCGTTGCGCAGCAACCACACATTGCCGCTGTCAAAAAACACTGCGCCATGCAATGGACCGTATATCGGGAAACGGTACTCGACATTGAACTCGAATTTGAATGTGCCGGTCTGGTCAAAATATCCGTTTATCAGATTGTCGGGCACTTTGTAGCTTCCGGGTCCTACACTGCGCACTGTGTAGGCGCGGATGGAGTTGGCTCCTCCGACATAGAATTGCTCGCTGTAGGGCACCTGGCTGGAGTTGCCGTAGGCATGCGCGGCGCCGACTGCGGCGCGGGTAACAAGCCAGTTGTCGCCCCACAGGCGTCGACTATACACGAGTTGGGTGCTTCCTTTTATAAATTGTGAGAATGGGGTGTTGAAAAGTTCTTTTTCATTCTTTTTGCCGCAGAGTTCATATAGCGCCCAGAAGAAGTTTCCTGCTTCCTGAACGGTAAATTGCCAGTTGATGGCATTGTTGCCGTCAAAATTGCGGTCATAGACATAATTGTATGCTATCTGCGGGATGAACTGACTGCGAAAGCTCTCGGCTATCGCGGGATTGACTTCCATGATGGAGTCAAACTCGGCAGTTGAGTTCATCAGTTTTGTATAAGTTATTTTAATTGGGGTTATGGTGCTTGTGGCGTATCGGTTTATACGCCAGTCGTATGAGAATGCGGCGTTGAACTGCGCCATTCGGAAATAGTGGGGACGGTTGAGCAGGTCAATATTGAGCGATATGCGTGTCCAGTTGAGCTCTCTGCGCGATCGGGTGACAAATCCAGGCACAAGAAGTCGCGGAAATGCAAGGGTGGCGGTCAGTCCTACTTCATAGGAGTTGAATATGGATCCTTTGCGGTCGCGTCCGGTCTGCCACTCGTAGCTGCCTGTAAGGTTTACATTCAACTGCTCGCCGCCGCCGAAGAGATTGCGGTTGGTGAGTCCGAACATCAGCCCCGGGCCGAGATATGAGTTGCTCTTGGATGCCATGTTGACTTCAAGTGATGCTTCGAGCGGTGCGTCAAATGTGCATGAAATGTCGACATCAAGCTCTCTTTTGCCTTCGAGTGTGTCCGGGAATACGTTTATCTCTATGCCGCTGAATATGCCTGTGCGTGACAGATATGTCTGTGTGCGGTCCATGTCGCGGACTGAAAATGTTTTGCCTTCGCGGAATGTTATGCATTCCGGTATGAGTTTGCGCCGGAGGCGCGACGGCATCATCTGTATGACTGTGCCGCGGCGAGTCTGGAATGTGTCGGGTATTCCGCCCCCGCGATTGCGAAGAATGTGTGTGGTTATGCTTCCGGTGCGCCAAGGCACAAGGGCAGCTTTAGGGGTGTTGCTCGCGATAATCATTCTCAGAGCTATGCGCTGGGGGGTGAGGGTGCTGTCTGCGAGATACTCTACATAGTCTGGCTTGAAGAAATAGTATCCGCGGTTTCGAACGGCATTGGCTATTCTGACGCGCTCCGCGCTCAGTGAGTCGGTGCAGTATCTCATTCCAGCTCTCAGATATGTGCTCTTCGCTGCGACAGAATCTATAAGATGGTTCAGGCGGCAGGTGTCGGGCAGCAGTTCGACCGAGTCGATAAGGTACTCCGGACCTGTGCTGATTTTGTATAATATCCGTGCTTTCTTCTTGTTTTTGCCTTGAAGCAACTCAAATGATGAGTGTCCTCTGAAATATCCGTTGTTGTCAAGTATCTCGTCAATCATTTCGGTACGCACTTCAGGACGCACATCACTTATGAGCACGGGCTCGGCAACGAGTTTTTCGTAAAGCCAGTGCTTGAATCCTTTTGGGGGATTGCTCCAGTTGTTGTAAACCCAAAGTCCTAACGGAAACGGATAGCGCAGGTATGGTGAAATGAGGCAGTTGTTTGGCGCTACATTCACGGCGTCCTTGATGTCGCCGGCAAGTCCCGGCGCTGCTTTTACTCCATCTGGCGTCTTTATCTCGATTTTCTTTACTCCCGTGTAGAGCACATCATCAGCTCCCAGCCTTCTGGTAGTTGAGCACGACACAGCTATGAGGGTGGCCGCTGTCAGTGCAAAAAAGAGAATGAATTTATTTTTTATCTGCTGTTTCATCGGTTACATCGCTATTGGTTACTGTCTGTTCGGGCTCTGTGGAAGTCCTTTTGTTTTCTCCGGTAATGGAGCGTTTGAGCCGTCCCGCCCATCGGAAAAGGTCGCGCAGAGAGTTGATTTTGCGTCGAAGCACAAAGCCAACACCTGTTTGTGTGACTTCACCTTCAAGAATACTCTCGTAGCCGGTGTGACGGAAAATGCGCACATACATTGAGCCGCTGCGGTTGAGCATATATTCGAAAGCAATGTCATTGATGAGGTTTTGTGAAAAGTTTTCGTCGGCATTGGCGTCTGTGCTGTAATTGCCGCCAACGATTATCTTGAATCGGTCGTTAAACAGGGTTTTGCTCACTCTGTAGCTGTAGCTCGTAGTCTGTGAGGTGGAGCCGTTGACGGTTTTGTCATATTGGTCTATGCCGAATGACAGATCGACGCCTCTTATATTGTTTGCCGCCCACGAGTTAAGCTGCGACGTGAGGAATGAATACAGCGGATTGCCGCTGAGGTTGGTGCTGGCTTTGGTGCCGGGGCCTGAATATACATTATATAGGAGCAGGTTCATGGCCTGGTTTGCCCGTTGGTCAGGGCTCATCGCAGACAGTTCGTTCTGCACTGTTATGTCATCGTTTGTCGACAGGTCAAATGCCACATTCATGTTGGAAAGTGTGCCTGTAACGCCGACTCCAACGTTAAAGGTTATGAGTCTGCTGTTCTGACCGCTTTGGGTCACATTTGCCTTGAGTCGGTCTACAGCGTGGACATTGAGAATGGGATTGAGTATATTGCCGTTGAATGATATGAAGCTGCCTTCCTGGAAGTTAAATAGCTTTTCGCTCATCATGGGGGGAGTGTAGCGCACAAATCCGCTGTTGATGTTGAAGCGTCCGGTAAGTCGGCCGTCGTTGAACGGATTTAGCGAATAGTCGAGTGTGCCCTGTCCGGCAACCGACACTTTGTTTTTGCCGTCGGTGGATAGGTCTACGTTTATGGTAGTGCCCTGCTGGATTGTAAGCTCTGCCTCAAGGTTCATCGCCATGCCTGTGGATGTCAGTGAGTCAGCCACGGCAACTGCGGCTGTGTCGGTGAACTGTACGAATTTGACCATGTCGCCGGTGCTCTGCGAGGTGAGTGCGCTCTCTGCATCTCCGAGAATATATGTGACATTGGTGCCGGACAGAAGCTTCAGGTTGGCGTCAATGTCGAGGAACGACATATCGCCGCGCACTTTTGCATTGAGGTCTATGAATGCCTTGCCGTACACATCAGCCTTACGCGGACGGCTGCTGTTGACAATCTGCATATTACGGGCGTTCATCGCCAGATTGAGTTTCATGTCGGTGAGACTGCGCAAATCAACAGTGCCGTCTACTTTCAATGGATTGGCGTTAGCTCCGGTAATTGTGAAGCCGTTGAAATGAACGATGCTGCTGTCTACCGGAATCTTTTCTTCCGAGAAGCTGAATGTCTGACCAAGCATACCCACATTTACCGCTGTGCTGTCAAAGTCAAGATAACCGTTGAACACCGGTTTTGCCAGGCTGCCGGTAATATCCATCCTGCCGTTGAGCATGCCGCTCAGCCGGGCATACTCCTTTGGCAGGAAGGGGTTGACGATGCGCAGCGGGAAGTGAATCATTGAGAAGTCGAGCATGAATGGCTCTGCGGCTGTGGAGTCGTTGAGCGACCCACGGGCGGTTATGACCTTAACGCTGTCGACAAGGAGCGAAGCATCGGCGCGGAGTACTCCAGCGGCATTTGTAGCGACATCTACCCCTACATCGAATGACCCTACACGATCCCTGCCGTAGAAGAGGTCGGCGAGAGAAACGGTGCCTTTGCCGGTAAGTTGTCCCTCATCCCAGTGGATGCGCATATCCGCGCCGACATCACCTTTGACTGGTGGAGCGAAAGGAGAAATCGAGAGCCAGTCCTGCAGATGGATGTTGCTGAGCTGAACTATAAGGTCTTCCTGATTTTCGGGGAGATTATCCACATGTTCGGTGTATATTTTTATGAAGCTCTTGCCTGAGTTCATGGCAAGGTTCGCGTCAATGTGGCGGGTGAGGAAATTATATGAAATGTAATTGTCGTGGTTGAGTTCCCATTTCTTATAGCCGATGGTGGGAGAGTAGGGCACAAATTTAACTGTGGCTACAGAATCCTCGAGGGTTGCGTTGAGTCCGAAGAGAAATCCGCGTTCTCCGGCAATGTTGCGTTGTGTCAGCA
>JAIDJW010000109.1 GCA_029052015.1 Paramuribaculum sp.
TTGCCGAGCAGGAGCGAAAGGTAGGTAATATCTTCGAGATTTCCGCCAGCTTGCGCTATCCCATGGACAAAGCGTGCACTGACGACAGTCTCGACGACACCATCGACTATGGCGAAGCAATTACCATAATCCGGCATACCATGTCAGAACCATGCCTGCTCATAGAGCACGCCGCATGGCGTATCGTCAATGCTCTTAGGACCCGGTTTCCGCTAATCGAGAGAGGTTTGGTCAAGGTTACCAAAGTCACACCACCTTGCGGAGTGGAAGTCAAAGGAGTTTCCGCGATACTTGAATGGTAATTTATTCGTAACTTTGCCGTGAAAAATATGATTGACCCTTCATTATACTCATGGCACATCAGCGATGCAAGTGCTGTCGCTATTATTGTCGCATTCCTGTCGGCAGTCTTGCTGCTGTGCATTATTGTGCCGAAATTCAGGCTCATATATCGCATGAGCCTTGAGGATACTGCTGCCGGCTTGCCGGCAGATCTTCCCGGAGTGAGTGTCGTTATCAGCTCGCATAGCCGCCCTGACCTGCTCTTGCCATTTCTTGAGGACATTTACAAACAGGCATATCCTGCTCCGCTCGAAGTGATTGTAGTCAATTCCGACGGTGAGGAATATATGGCCGACAATATAAAAATGCTTCAGGCTCGTTTCCCGAAACTCAAAAGCACATTTGTGCCGAGCGGCAGCCGTAATCTCAGCAGACGTAAGCTTGCCATAACCCTCGGTATAAAAGCCGCCACTCAACCGATTGTGCTCCTCACTCGCGGCAACTGCCGGGTTGAAGGTGACGGTTGGCTCGGTGCAATGATGCGCCACTTTGCCGAAGGGGCAGATATAGTGATCGGCTCGACAGCCATGCGCGACATTAATGGCGGCAAAGGCATCGGTCCCATGCGCTCATTGGACTCCCTTATAAACACCATGCGCAGATTGCCCGCAGCTATTGCCGGACAACCCGTCGGTGCAGACTGCAGCAATCTTGCATATCGACGCAAACTATTCTTTGACTGCGGAGGATTTTCAAACTCACTCAATCTCAACTATGGTGACGATGACATCTTTGTCAGCGAACTGGCAAAAGGCAATGTTGTCGAGGCAGAACTGTCGCCTGACAGCATACTGCTTACATACGAACCCACCCCACGAAAAATATATGACATAGAGCGTGCAAGCCGTGCCATCACATCTGACAGACTGCGCCGCGGCCCGTTTATACTCACATCCTTTATTAATATGCTGTGGTGGATTTTTATTGGCGCCGGAGCGATTGCCACTCTCACCGGTCTCCCCTCCCTTCTTCCTGCTGCAGCTTTTGTCATTATGCTTGTCTGTGTGTCAATTCCGGTTAGCTCATCAGCAGGCAAAGCCGCTGCTGCGCTGAAAATTCCATGCAAAGCATGGACTACCCCGCTCAGATGGATAGCATACCCGCTGTTTCTGCTCCGCTATAAACTTGGCTTCGGCAAGAAGATACGAAACTTCACCTGGGAAAACTGATGACACTCATAAGAAAAGTCTCGCCGCAGGATGCCGGCGCGATAACAGATATATACAACCATTATATCACTGATACTACCATCTCGTTTGAAACAGCACCGCTCACAATCAAACAGATGGCTGCGCGAATCGCAGAAATATCTTCCGAATACCCATATTTCGTTGCCGAGACAAACGGCGAGGTTGTTGGCTATTGCTACGCCCATCCCTGGAAAGAAAGAGCTGCGTATAGCGCCACATTGGAAACAACCGTTTACCTTCTTGCACACAACACAGAAAAAGGAATTGGCCGTGAGCTGATGAATCGGCTGATTGACAAATGCCGTGCCGGAGGATTCCACACCCTTATAGCCTGCATCACCGCGGATAACACAGCGAGTTGTGCCTTCCACGAGAAATTAGGCTTTGTCAAACGCTCCGAATTCAAGGAAGTAGGATGTAAATTTGGTAAATGGCTTGATGTGGTTGATTATCAATTAATTTTATAGAAAAAGAACAAAACCTGCCAGCAACGGTTGCATAATTCAAAAATAATACTTAACTTTGCAGCGCAAAAGCGGATAAGAGAATCCGTTCTAATAATGGAGAGATGGCAGAGTGGTCGATTGCGGCGGTCTTGAAAACCGTTGAGGGTCACACCTCCGGGGGTTCGAATCCCT
>JAIDJW010000011.1 GCA_029052015.1 Paramuribaculum sp.
CCCCTCACCATCACTCTCGAGGACGACGTCGAGACTCTCGATGAGGTCGTTGTTGTCGGCTTCGGCAGCCAGAAGAAGGTGAACCTCACCGGCGCTGTGTCGGCTGTAAGCTCAAAGGAGCTCCAGAACCGTCCCGTATCTTCTGTTACCGACGCTCTCCAGGGCCTTGTTCCCGGTCTTAACGTACTTGCCTCCAACCTCGGCGGTCAGCTCAACGGTACCCGCAGCATGAACATCCGCGGTACAGGTACCATCGGCACCGGCTCAAGCGTTACCCCCCTTATCCTCATCGACGGTATGGAAGGTGACCTCGAGACAGTCAATCCCCAGGATGTGGAGAGCATCTCTGTCCTCAAGGACGCATCCGCTTCATCTATCTACGGTATCCGCGCTGCCGGCGGTGTCATCCTCGTTACCACCAAGAAGGGCAAAGAGGGCAAGGTGACCGTCAACTACAGCGACTCTTTCCGCTGGAGCCATGTAACACGCATGCCCGAGAAGATGGACTCCTACAACTACGCCATCATGATGAACGAAGGTTCTATCAACGCAGGCGGCGGTCAGTGGCTTCCCGACGAAAAGGTTGCCCAGATCAAGAACTATTTGGAGACCGGCGAAGGTCCCACAATGTTCCGCAACCCCAACACCAACTACTGGGAGGTATGGGACGTGGTCAACATCATTCCTGTGGCCAACGTCGACTACCTTCAGGAGCACTTCGGCAAGACCTCCTTCTCACAGGAGCACAACGTGTCTGTAAACGGCGGTACCGAAAAGGTCAACTACTACTTCTCCGGCAGCCTTCTCAGCCAGGAGGGTATCCTCCGCTACGGTGACGACCGTCAGCGCCGCTACACCCTCAACGGCCGCGCCAGCATCAAGCTCACCGACTGGCTCACATTCGGCTACAGCACCCGCTGGTGGAGAAACGACTACAACGGTCCCTCCCTCATCGGCGACAACTCTTCAAACCAGTTCTATCACGACGTGATGCGTTACTGGAACATGATTCCGACAGTAGACCCCAACGGTCACTATGTGCGCGAGTCATACATCCCCGCTCTTACCGAAGGCGGTCGCTTCCTCAAGAATCAGGACCAGTTCGACCAGCAGTTCTCATTCAATGTCAATCCCCTCGAAGGCCTGAATCTCCACGGTGAGTTCAACTACCGCACATACAGCCAGAACACCCACCGCTACTATTTCCAGACCTACTCTTACGACGTAGACGACCAGCCTTACGCAAACAAGGCTTCAGCTATGCCGAACAACACATCGGTTTACGACTACAACTACAAGCAGAACTATTTCAACCCCAATGTTTACGCTGACTATCAATTCACCATCAACGAAGACCACAACTTCAAGGTGATGGGCGGTTTCCAGGCTGAATGGCTCAACTACAAGAACTTCAGCGCCCAGCGTACCGATATCCTCAACAACATCCCCTGGCTCGACACCACCAACGGCACAGCTACCGTAGGCGGCGGCACAGCCACATGGAGCACCGCCGGCTGGTTCGGTCGTGTCAACTACGACTACAAGGGCCGTTACCTCGTTGAGGGCAACATCCGCTACGACGGCACATCACGTTTCCGCAGCGGTCGCCGCTGGTCAACCAGCCCCTCTTTCTCACTCGGCTGGAATATCGCCCAGGAGGAATTCGCTCAGGGTCTCCGTCCCACAGTCAACACCCTCAAGCTCCGCGGTTCATGGGGCCGTCTCGGCAACCAGAACACCAACAGCTGGTATCCCACATACTCAAACATGGGTTACTATCCTAACGCTTACGGCTGGCTCATCGACGGCAAGAAACCCACATACGCTACTCAGCCGAGCCTCGTTGCAAGCTCACTTACCTGGGAAACCAACCAGACATGGGATATCGGTTTCGACTGGGGTCTCTTCAACAACCGCTTCACCGGCAGCTTCGACTACTATCAGCGCAAGACCATGGACATGGTAGGACCCGGTCCTGACCTGCCCGACGTGCTCGGCGCAAGCGTGCCTAATGTCAACAGCATCTCCATGACCTCAAAAGGTTGGGAGGTTACAGTCAACTGGCGTGACCGCATCCAGGACTTCTCCTATGGCATCGGTCTCAACCTCTCCGACTATCAGATCACTATCGACGACTACAACAACAACCCCAACAACCTTCTCAGCATAGGCACCAACCAGCATGGTCCTTACTACAAGGGCGCCAAGCTCGGCAATATCTGGGGCTACAAGGTTATCGGCATAGCCAAGACCGACGAAGAGATGCAGGCGCATCTTGCCAAGGTTGACCAGAGCGCCCTCGGCAGTAACTGGACAGCGGGCGACATCATGTACGCCGACCTCAACGGCGACGGCAAGGTCAACACCGGTGAGAACACTTCTGCAAATCCCGGCGACCGCGTTGTTATCGGTAACACCACTCCCCGCTACAGCTTCGGTATCAACCTCGACGCACAGTGGAAGGGCTTCGACGTGAAGATTTTCTTCCAGGGCGTGCTCAAGCGCGACTACTGGGCAGACGGAGCTGTGTTCCAGGGTCCCTGCGCCAACAACCAGTGGCAGGCAGCCGGCCTTGTGCAGCACCTCGACTATTTCCGTCCCGAAGGCACAACCAATCCTCTCGGAGCTAACGTAAACGCTTACTATCCGCGTCCAAACTGGAGCGGTGGCAAGAACTTCCGCACCTCTGACCGCTATCTGCAGAACGCAGCATACGGCCGCCTCAAAAACGTGACTGTAGGCTACACACTGCCCCAGAGCATCACCCGCAAGGCTTACATCGAAAATCTCCGCATATTCTTCTCGGGTGAGAACCTCGCCACCATCACTGATTTCACCGGCACAGGCGATCCCGAGCTCGTTGACGCATACTTCAACGCCTACGGTTTCGGTAAGGTATATCCCCTGCAGAGAGTGCTTTCGTTCGGTCTTAACGTAACCTTCTAAAATTTACTGAATCCAAATTATGAAAAAATATATTTCAGCTCTTCTAATAGGAGCGTCGATGGCGGGTCTTACCTCGTGCCACGACTACCTGAACGAGAAGCCTGAATCATCACTGGTTCCGGAGTCTTTCTTCAGCACCGCCGACCAGCTGGGAGCTTACACACTCGGTATGTATGGCAATTTCCCGGTGCATGACTGGTATTCATGGCAGCTCGGCACATTCATTATCGACAACGGCACCGACAACCAGGTCGGAATGAGCCCCGCCAGCCAATGGGTGAGGGGTCTTTGGCTCACCCCCTCAGGCTCTGAATGGGATTTCTCTTTCATCCGCAACTGCAACTACTTCTTAGACCAGGTGCTTCCCAAATACGAGGCAGGCACAATCAGCGGCGGTGATGCTGTGAAGCAGTACATAGGCGAGGCTTATTTCCTCCGCGCATACGCTTACTGGCTTCAGTACAGCTCGTTTGGCGACTTCCCCATTGTCACCACCGCCCTTCCTGATGAAAAGGATGTGCTCATGGAAGCAACCAAGCGTCAGCCGCGCCACAAAGTGGCCCGTTTCATCCTTGATGACCTGACCACAGCCATCAGCCTTCTTCCCGACAATCCCGTTGGCGGCAAGCAGCGCATCAGCAAGGCCTGCGCGCAGTTGCTCCGCAGCCGCGTGGCACTCTTCGAAGGCACATGGCTGAAGTATCACAAAGGCACAGCCCTTGTGCCCGGCGGACCCGGATGGCCCGGCGATGCTGCTCTTCTCGGTGATTTCAATATTGACAACGAAATCAACTATTTCCTCACCGAGGCTATGAACAGCTCAAAACCCGTTGCTGACGCTATCGTCAACAACCTTGCTGCAAACACTGACACCCCCGAGGGCTACAGCGATGCAAACACCTGCGTCAATCCCTACTACGGCATGTTTACCGAAGCTAATCTCAACGACTATGCCGAAGTACTCATGTATAAGAGCTATAACCTGAGTCAGAGCATCTACAGCAATATCTACATGCAGTTCCAGCGCAACGGCGGCAACTCCGGCTGGACCCGCGGACTTGTCAACAGCTGCCTTATGGCAAACGGTCTTCCCATCTACAACCCCGCTTCCGGCTATGATGCAAACTGGGAGAACCAGGGTGTGACCGCAACTCTTCAGGGTCGCGACTCACGTATCCGCATCTTCACAAAGGGCGACAACTGCGTGACAGCGTACAATGAGGACGGCACAACCGAGAAATTCGCCGAAGGCTGGCTCATCAACTCTTCGAGCGAGATGCGTCTTGTTACCGGTTTCGGTATCAAGAAAGGCATGGTATACACTCCCAATCCCCAGGCTCACGACCATGGTGTGCAGGGTTCTATCATCTTCCGCGCTACCGAGGCTATGCTCAACTATATGGAGGCTTGTGTAGAGCTTAACGGAAGCGTTGACGGCTCCGCCGGCGCATACTGGGCAGCTCTCCGCAACCGCGCCAAAGTCGATGCTGACTACAACAAGACTGTTGCAGCTACCGAAATGAGCCAGGAAGCTCTCTGGGACTGGGGCGCATACTCACACGGCTCGACCGTGAGCACGCTTCTTTACAACGTTCGCCGCGAGCGCCGCATCGAGCTCATGGCAGAAGGCTTCCGTATGGATGACCTCCGCCGCTGGTGCGCACTCGACCAGCTTGAGACCAACCCCTACCAGATTGAGGGTATCAAGTTCTGGGGCACCGTTTATGACAAGAGCGCAGGTGTAAACCCGCTTAACCTCAAGAACTCTGACGGCACTGAATCAGTGGTAGTGGTTGACGTTGCTGGCAATACCGGCAACATGAGCGACCCCACAATCAGCGGTCCGTATGTTCACCCCTATCAGATTACAAGCAACAACAACGCTTTCAACGGTCTGTGGTGGACACGCGCCCAGTACCTCTATCCTCTTGGTCAGGCTGCATTTACAAAGACAGCTACAATCCAAGGTGCAGGTGAGGACGCTGAGGAAGGCGCTGTGGTCAACTCTTCTGTGGTTTACCAGAACCCCGGATGGAGCAAGCTCGCAGGCAACCCCGCCTCAGCACTGTAAAAACAGATAATTAATTGATTAAGTATAGGAT
>JAIDJW010000110.1 GCA_029052015.1 Paramuribaculum sp.
TTCGTCGGCAGGGCGATACACTCCTTTGAATGAATAGCCGCCGCCTTCATACACTCCCACCGGATACTGAGCCGCCTTTTCAACCGGGGTGGGCACCGGAGTGTCCTTTGCGAGGAGATGCTTCCACTTCGAGCCGAAATCCTTGAGTGTGGTGATATTCGGCTCCCATGGCTCGATGTCGAAGGGATAGGTGTCCTCCATCACATCGCCCTGATAGAAATACTCGTCGGCGAGTCCGCCGAAGCTATGACCGAATTCATGCACCACCACAGGCATAAACATCGGGTGGCGCGCGGCGGTGAGAGTATAGCTGTTGTAGATGCCTCCTCCGCCATATTCGGGAGTGTTAGCGAGAATGATTATGTGCTCGTAGGGGATTCCGTCAAGAGCGTTGTGGATGCTGTGCACGCGGTCGGTTGTGAGATAGCGGTCGGAATAGAATGTGCTGAAATGCGAAGAAAAAGCGGTGTTTTTCCAGTCGCCGGCGCGCGGCACACTCACTCCGGATTCTTTTGAAGACATCTCTACAGCCACGAAGTTGAAATCTCCGCTATGGCTTTTGAACGGCTCGTAGCCGAGTATCGCCGCTACAGCCTGCGAGGCATGGTGGTAGAACGAATCGGTTTCGGCAGCGGTGTAGCCCTCGCCGAGAATCGCCACATCTATGGCGCGAGCCGGGTCGCCCCCCTTGTGGAGATACTTGTGCGGAGCTGTCTTGTCATGGTCGCGGATAGCGGTGAGTTCGTCATCGGGACGGTAGATATGGCTCATCTTCGCCATGGGGCGATGGCGGTTGTCGAGCAGCGACAGCTCTATGCGCGCCCTGTCCTTTGGCAGCGGCACAAGCACCGTGTGCTCCATAGCCCGCGGAGTGGTTGCCGCCTCGGGAGTGGCTAGCCATTCCTGAAAGAGGGTTGAGAATGAATTGACATAAAGAGTGTCGCCGGAATTGACGTCAGTCACCGTCACCTGCCCGTTGCCGATATATGGCAGCCGGTCGAGGCTGTGGCGGCGTCCCGCCCAGCCCGCATATTTGCTCTGTCCGGCAAAAGATATATGCTGATGCGAGGCATCTCCGCCAAGCATATAATCAACCCTCAGGGTGCTGTCGGCAAACGCCTCGTTGAAATCCGCCTCCGCTTGCGCAGACACAGCCGCACAAAAAGCGATAGTTACAGCAGTCGCAATTCTTCTCATCCGATTGTATGTTTTTATATAAAATTGCGACAAAGTTAATCAAAAATTCAGAGTGAAATCAGCGCAAATAGCGGTTGTTTTCAGATTAAGCTGTCAAATTTGAACGCTTGTTCCCCTCTCGCGACCACCTGACGGGGTCTTTTTTAGAGGGGGAGCTTTTGAGCGTAGTCTCGCTGTCGCTTGACTACGCGCTATTATCTTGCCACCCCTGACGGGGTGTGCTCTCCTGTAATTACTAATTGTACATTCCTCATTGCTAATTGTCAAGACCCCAGGCGGATCGCAGGATAATAGCGCGGCTACTCGAGGGAGATTGAGGCGACTTTGAATTCCAGACCGGAGATGACGCCGCAGGCTCCGCTCCCGCACTCCGGACATTCGATATAAGCCCCTCGCGGACAAAAGACAACGCCACAGGCGATGCACTGAGCCCGCGAGGGGATTATGTCTATAACGCATTTTGCATCACACCACGCCGATGAGCGCAAAACGGCACTCATGGCGGTGCGGAAGGTGTCGAGCTCCACTCCGGCGCGCTCGCCGACAGTGAGGGTCACGGCGGTGAGGGTCCGCCCGGGGTGACGGCTCATTTCGCTCTCTACTATGGAGAGCACGCTTGATGCGAGTGACAGTTCATGCATGGTTTCTGCAATTTAATATTTCCGCGCCGTAGGCGAGCTGACCGAGAGCTATGCCGCCGTCGCCGGGAGGCACTTTGAGCGGTGACATTACATTGAGGCCGCAAGCTCTGAGGCGGGCGGCGATGAGGCTTTGCAGCAGCGAGTTCTGAAACACTCCCCCAGCAAGCACTATATCTCTGACGCCGAGACGCGCGGCATGACTGGCGGTCTCCTGAGCCCAGGCTGCGGCATACGCGGCATGAAAGCGGGCGGAAACGGCGGCGACGCTCTCACCGCGCTCTAAGTCGGCGAGAGCAGCGGCGATTATCGGAGCGAGGTCAAGGGGATAGTCCGCATTCAGCGGGTATGTGCCGGCGTCTGGGCAGCCGAGAGCGGCATTTTCAAGAAGTATGGGTGCTTCAGCCTCGTAAGCGTTGGCATAAGCGAGTCCGCATAGCGCGGCGACAGCGTCCCACACCCTGCCGGCGCCGCATCCGAGTGGGCTGTTGATACCTTTGCGCACCATCTGCTCAACCACCTTTATATTATAGGCGCCAACAGCCTCGACAAGCGCTTCGGGGAGGCGGTCTGCTGAGCCGAAGAGGGTGACAAGCACGGACACCGCCATGCGCCAGGGCTGCAGGGAGGCCTTGTCGCCACCGGGGAGGGGGAAATACTGACCGTGAGCGATGCGCTCGAAGCGGGTGCGATCGCAAAGCAGGAGCTCGCTGCCCCACACTGTGCCGTCAGGTCCGGCGCCGGTGCCGTCAAGCACCACCGCAAGCACTCTGCCGCGGACGCCATACTCTGCCATGACGCTGACAGCATGGGCATGATGGTGCCACATCGTCATCACTTCGGCGCCATGGCGCTCTGCGACAGCGCGCCCGACAGCCGAGGAGCGGTAGCCGGGATGAGCGTCGACAACAACGGCTCTCGCCGGAGCGAAATTGAACATTTTGCTGAGGTTTTCGACCGATTCGCGCAAAAAGTCTTCGGATTCGGCGCTTTCGAGCGAGCCGATGTACTGGCTCAGAATAATGTCGCGTCCCTTGCCCAGCGCCCAGGTGGAAGTGATGTCCGCTCCAAATGCGGCAATACCTTCGGTGGGCACATCAATAGCAAGTGGCTCCGGAACATAGCCCCTGGAGCGGCGCAGAAGGCGGGGGATATGATTGACAAGCCTTACCACCGAGTCATCGCACCGGTTGGCAATCCGGCGGGTGTGCCACACTATCGGCAAGCTATAGTCCGCAGCAAAAGCGAGTGCGTCGGCATCGTCGGCGATAATAGGAAATCCATGACGGTTGGCGCTCGTAACCGCTATCGCCATGTCGCCCGATTCGGCAAAAAGCGCATGATGAAGGCCCATATACGGCAGCATAACGCCTAAAGTGGCGCATCCGGGAGCAACCTCACTGCATATTCCTACCCCTGTCGAGGCGCACACCACTATGGGCGCGCGCCAGTGGATAAGGGCATTTGCCTCATCATCGCTGACAGCGGCAACGCGGCGTGCTGTGTCAATATCCGCAACCATAACGGCAAAGGGCTTGCGCGGACGATGCTTGAGAGAGCGCAGGCGCTTAATCGCGGCGCTGTTTGCGGCATCTGCCAGCAGATTGTAGCCGCCGATGCCTTTGAGCATCACTATGCCGCCGGATTTCAGCTCCGACGCAATGCTTCTGACAATTTCATCGGGGCAGCGCAGCTCTGTGCCGTCCGCGAGCCTCATCCGGTACTCCGGTCCGCACTGATGGCAGGCCACAGGCTGCGCATGAAAGCGCCGGTCAGCCGGGTCGGTGTATTCCGCGCGACAGTCGTCACACATCAGGTATTCAGCCATGGTGGTGGCTTCACGGTCGTAAGGCATGCCGGTGATTATCGAGAAGCGTGGTCCGCAGTTGGTGCAGTTTGTCAGGAAATAGCCTTTGCGCCGGGGCTGACGCCTGATATCCTCAAGACATTTGTCACAAATCGCAACATCCGGGCTAATGCGCGTTGTTGTGTCCGAACTTTCATGCCCGCTGGGCACGATATGGAAGCCCGTCACCTCTACCGGAGGAGTGACATCGCACACCTTTATATTATCTATGCGTGCTATAGGAGGCAGCTCCCTGCGCAGGCGGCTGACAAGCGCCTCGACTGCCGCATCATCACCTTTAATAACGGCGGTGACTCCCGCGGGATTGTTCGCAACCGTGCCGTCCAGCCCCTGGGACACGGCGGCGCGATATAGCGCCGGGCGGAAGCCCACCCCCTGCACCACGCCTGCAAAACTCACTTGTTTCCACTCTGCGCTCATGCTTTTATAACGCAGCCTTACCAATGATTGTTTCAAAAATAATATGCCCCGACGCCGGAGGGCGTCGGGGCATATATAATATAAGGTGTGTCTGCTATCAGAGTTTGGGACCGGCAGCTACGAGAGCCTGACCTGCAGGGTTGGTTTCAAACTTCTTGAAGTTGTTGATGAACATCTCTGCGAGCTTGGTAGCCTTTGTTGTCCATTCCTCGGGATTAGCGTAGGTGTCACGCGGATCGAGAATCTTGGGGTCAACACCGGGAAGCTCGGTGGGGATGGTGAAGTTGAAGATGGGGAGCTGCTTGGTGGGAGCTTTGAGGATAGCGCCGTCAAGGATAGCGTCGATAATGCCGCGGGTGTCCTTGATGGAGATACGCTTGCCTGTGCCGTTCCAGCCGGTGTTCACGAGATAAGCCTTGGCACCGCTCTTCTCCATGCGCTTA
>JAIDJW010000111.1:0-4106 GCA_029052015.1 Paramuribaculum sp.
CGGCCCATTTTCCACAAAAAAAATAATAAACCCCACAAAACCACCGCCAATAAATTCCACCCCCCCCCCGGGGGGGGGGGGGGAAGGTGCTCTTCCACGCTAATTATAAAAACAAAGCAACCGCCCGGGAAAGGCGGTTGCACAATAGGGTTTATGCCGTGGGAACTGCAATTACTGCTGCTCGGAGGTTTCAGGAGCCTTGTCGATAAGGTCGAGGAACTGATCGAGTTTGGGAGTGATGATGATTTCTGTGCGGCGGTTGCGCTGACGTCCGAGCTCGGTAGTGTTGTCGGAGATGGGGTTGTACTCACCGCGGCCGGCGGCAGACAGACGCTGCGGATTCACGCCGAAGTCCTTCTGAAGCACCTGCACGACAGATGATGCGCGGAGCGCGCTGAGGTCCCAGTTGTTGCGGATATTTGTGCGGCTGATGGGCACATCGTCGGTGTTGCCTTCAACAAGCACATCATAGTCGCCGTAGTCCTTGATAATCTTGGCGATTTTACTGAGTGTCTCCATAGCGCGGGAGTTGACTTCGTAGCTGCCGCTCTTGAAGAGCATATTGTCGGCAAGCGAGATGTAGACAACGCCTTTGAGCACCTTGACATCGACTTCCTTGAGCTCGTCGGTGCTGAGTGAGCGGGTGAGCTTGTTGGTAAGGGCGATATTGAGCGAGTCGCTCTTGCTCTTTGCCTGCACGAGCTGCTTGATGTACTGGTTGGAAGCGTTGATTTCGTCAACGAGCTTGGAGATATTGATGCTGCCCTGCTGGTTCTGGATAAGGCTCTGGTTGAGCGAACCCTGGATTGCATCATACTGACGCTTGAGGTCATCGTTGTTTCTACGGGCTTCGGCAAGAAGAGCCTCAAGGTTCTTTGCATCTGAGCGTGAGGCAGCGAGAGCTACCTCGGAGTCGTGGTACTCTTTGGCAAGAGTGTCATATTTGCTCTGCAGCGCGGCATACTTCTTGTTGCTGGTGCAGCCGGTAGCCACCACAGCCGCCATAATCAGGGCGGGAACTATTGCTTTGAATTTCATTTTCAATCTGTTTTTGGTTAAGTAACTCTTAAAAATTAGTTTATATTATCAAACTCATTGGTAACTCGTGGTTTACTGCGGCGATTTTTGCGAGTTACTTACAATTTCACTTTATTGAAACACCGTTTACGAGAGTTTGGTTTATTTCACTTCCCAGGTCTCGCCGGCGAGAATCATGGAGCGCAGACTGTCAAAGCCTTTGGCCGAGCGCACTGTCGCTATCTGATTTTCAACCTCATCGTTGTAGGTGAGCGACTCCACATCGCGAATCACTCCGACTGCGAGTGGGAGGTCTGTGCCGTCCATCATGGCGAGCTGCTGGTGGAGGAAGTTGCTTGGGCAATGTGCGTCATGAACGAGCACGTCGTCGATAGTATAACCGTCCTTGCCCACCTCTACCGCCTTGAGGAGGAAGCCATCGCGCACAAGTCCGCGCTCACGCTCCGCTCCGAAGAGCATCTTCTGGCCGTGGACGAGGTGGATGGTGCGCTCGGCGCGGTGCTCGCGGTCGGTGATGAAATTGTGGATGCCGTTGTTGTAAATCACGCAGTTCTGCAGAATCTCTACCACCGACGTGCCTTTGTGACGCGCTGCGGCAACGAGTACTTCCTGCGAAATCTGCAGCTCCACATCAATGCTGCGGGCAAAGAAGTTGCCGCGCGCGCCAAACACCAGTTCGGCGGGTATGAATGGATCCTCTACTGTGCCGTAAGGCGATGACTTGGACACAAATCCGCGTGCGCTGGTGGGAGAATACTGTCCCTTGGTTAGACCGTATATCTTGTTGTTGAACAGCAGCATGTTTATGTCGATGTTGCGGCGCACGGCGTGGATAAAGTGATTGCCGCCGATTGCGAGGCCGTCGCCGTCGCCAGATATCTGCCAAACGGTCATCTCCGGATTAGCCACCTTGAATCCGGTAGCTATTGCCGCGGCGCGGCCGTGGATGGTGTGAAAGCCGTATGTATTCATATAATACGGCAGACGCGACGAGCATCCGATGCCTGAAATCACGGCAGTTTTGTGAGGAGGCACTCCCACTGTGGCCATAGCCTTGTGGAGAGAGTTGAGTATGGCATGGTCACCGCAGCCGGGACACCAGCGCACCGGCTGGTCGCTTTTATAATTAGCGGGGGTATATTCGTTGTTTTCCATTATTTCTCATCCATTATTCGTGTGACACCATTGATAACCTCCTCGACAAGGAAGGGCTGACCCTGCACCTTGTTGATACGCTCTATGCGCACATCGGGGAATTTTGCCTGAAGATAGTCGGCAAACTGACCGGTGTTAAGCTCCGCCACAATGACCTTTTTGTAGCGGCGTAGCACCTCGCCGGTGTTTGCTGGCAGAGGATTGATATAGCGGAAATGGGTAAACGCCACTTTGCGGCCTTCGGCACACATATCCTGGGCAGCAGTGCGGAGATGACCGTATGTTCCGCCCCAGCCGAGCAGAAGCACTTCGGCTTCCTCGTCACCGAGAACTTCGAGAGCAGGAATATCGTCGGCTATGCGGGCAATCTTCTCGCGACGAGTGTATACCATGCGCTCATGGTTTACCGGGTCGGTGGAGATGGCTCCGGTGTTGTAATCCTTTTCAAGACCGCCAAGACGGTGTGTCAGTCCCTCGCTGCCGGGAATAGCCCAGTAGCGCACCTTGGTCTTGTCATCGCGCATATAAGGACGCCAGTCTATCTCGGCCGCTTTTTCCGCGCTGATGTATCTGGGTTTGATTTCGGGATATTCGTCTGAATCGGGAATACGCCATGCCGAAGAGCCGTTGCCAATAAATGCGTCGGTGAGCAGAATCACCGGTGTCATGTGCTCGATGGCTATGCGGCATGCCTCGAATGCCATTTTGAAGCAATCGGTGGGAGTTGACGGCGCAACGACTGCCAGCGGGCTCTCTCCGTTGCGTCCGTAAAGTGCCTGCATGAGGTCTGTCTGCTCGGTTTTGGTGGGCAGACCGGTTGAAGGCCCTCCGCGCTGAACATCAATCACCACCAGCGGCAGCTCGGCTATGACGGCAAGACCTATGCCCTCGCTCTTGAGCGCGAGTCCGGGACCGGATGTGGATGTCACCGCGAGATTGCCGGCAAATGAGGCACCGATAGCGGAGCACACTCCGGCTATCTCGTCCTCCATCTGCAGAGCTTTTACACCAAGGTCCTTGCGCTTTGCGAGCTCATGGAGAATATCTGTGGCGGGAGTGATGGGATAGCTGCCGAGGAAGAGCGGACGTCCGCTCTTTTCGGATGCCATTATAAGACCCCATGCGGTAGCGGTGTTGCCGTTGATGTCGGTATATACTCCGGGGCGCGCAGCATCGCTCTCTATGCGATAGGTCGACACGCTTGCATGGATATTGTTGCCATAATTGTAGCCTGCATTGATTACCTTTGAGTTAGCCTCGAATATAGCAGGCTTTTTGGCAAATTTCTTGCGCAGGAAGTGAAGAGCGCTCTCCAGCGGGCGGTCAAACAGCCAGCACACAAGTCCGAGAGCAAAAATATTGCGGCATTTGAGAATGCTCTTGTTGTCAAGTCCGCTGTCGGCAAGAGCCTCTTTGGTAAGCGCTGTCACAGGCACCTCAACAACCTGCGCCTTGATACCAAGCTCCTTGAAAGGCTCGTTTGTGGCAAACAGCGCCTTGCGCAAGTCAGCCTCCTTGAACGAGTCGATATCAACGATAATCACGCCACCCGGCTTAACATGATGATAGTTCTGCTTGAGTGCAGCGGGATTCATGGCAACAAGCACATCGCAATGGTCACCCGGCGTATGAACCTTGTTACCTACACTTACCTGAAATCCGCTCACTCCTCCCAGACTCCCCTGCGGGGCGCGGATTTCCGCCGGATAATCGGGAAATGTTGACACCTGGTTGCCAATACCTGCGGAGACATTTGTGAAAATATTGCCCGCAAGCTGCATGCCATCGCCGGAATCGCCGGAAAAGCGCACTACTACCTTTTCCAACGTCTTGACATTAGCTTCTTCTAACATTACTATATTTATACTTTAATTTAAGATTTCGTCTTTCCGGTATTTTCTTGTAATTTTATA
>JAIDJW010000111.1:4116-30358 GCA_029052015.1 Paramuribaculum sp.
ATTATATACCTTTTTAAGGGATACGCAACAAAGTTATTAAATACTTACGAAATAATAATACTATTTATGTATATTATTTAAAAAATTAAGAGGCATTGCGCATCGCTTGCTGAAGAGAATTCCATGCCTCCAGATATTGCAGCCGTTGACCCACGTCATGTCGACTCTCACACTCAGCGGCGCACCTTCGAGGGGACTCCAGCCGCAGCGGCTGAGTATAATGTCGTCTGTCACGGTGTATGGCTCGCAGCCGTCGTCAAGCAACACAAGGTCGGCATAATACCCCTTTCGTATAAAGCCTCGACGGTCTATGCCGAAAATACGCGCCGGATTATGACACATCTTGTCAACGACCTGTTCGTATGTCAACAATCCCTCGGCCGCAAGACTCATCATCACCGGCAGCGAGAACTGTATCATAGGCATGCCGCTGACCGCTTTTATGGCTCCCCCGGCCTTCTCCTGAGGAAGATGCGGAGCATGATCGGTTGCGACAACATCTATCACTCCGTCGGCAACCGCCTTGCGCAACGCCGCCCTGTCTGCCGCGCTTTTTATCGCCGGATTGCACTTTATGCCTGACCCGTAGGCGGCATATTGCTCGTCGCTGAAAAGCAGATACTGCGGGCAGGTTTCGGCGGTAATTCTTTTACCTTCTACCGGACCGGCGGTGAAAAACTGCAGCTCATCGGCGGTAGATATATGGAGCACATGCAGCCGGGCGCCATAACGATGCGCACCCTCAACCGCCTTGCGGGTTGCCTCCACACACGCTTCCCTACTGCGTATCACCGGATGACAACTCACCGGCATATCCTCACCATTCTTCTCGACCATTGCCTTGCGGTTGGCACTGATTATCGCCTCATCTTCAGCGTGCACGGCTATGAGTGCCGGCACTTCAGCCATTATCCGCGATATTGTAGACTCGCTGTCAACGAGCATATTTCCGGTAGAAGAGCCAAGAAACAGCTTCACTCCCGCCACTTTTGTGTAGTCTGCGGCGAGAAGCTCGTCAAGATTACTGTTTGTTGCGCCAATAAAAAATCCGTAGTTGGCGCAACTCACCTGCGCGGCCCTTGCCATCTTGTCTTCGACAGCCTTGCAAGTCACTGTTGCCGGCACTGTGTTGGGCATATCTATAAAAGATGTGATGCCGCCGGCAACTGCCGCCCGACTCTCTGTGGCCATATCCGCCTTATGGGTGAGCCCGGGGTCGCGGAAATGCACATGCTCGTCAATGCCGCCGGGAATCAACAGCCGCCCGTCGGCATCTATAACGCTGCCACATCCGGCTATCAGCCCGGCAGGCGCTTCACCGCTACCGACTTCTGATATAAATTCGCCTTCAATCACAACATAGCCCGGAGTGATTTCTCCTTCATTGACAATACGGGCACTGTGGATAATCGTTCGGTTACTTGCCTTTGCTTCCATAATCGGGATATTTCCTGAAGAGACTCGACAGCTTAAGTTTCACCACACCAAGAACCGCCTCGCTGAATATGCCGCTGCTCATCTTGCTTTCGCCAAGCACGCGGTTTACAAATATAATAGGCACCTCTTTAATCACGAAGCCATACTTATGCGCCGTAAACTTCATCTCTATCTGAAATGCATAGCCCTTGAAACGCACATTGTCAAGCGGCAGAGCCTCCAGCACGCGGCGGGTGTAGCACACAAATCCGGCGGTGGTGTCCCTGACGGGCAGCCCTGTCACAAGCCTAACGTATGCCGATGCATAATACGACATCAGCACCCTGCCCATCGGCCAGTTGACAACATTGACTCCTGTCACATAGCGCGAGCCGACTGCAACATCGGCTCCATCCTCCACACACGCTTTGCGCAGTTTTATCAAATCTTCGGGATTATGCGAAAAATCCGCGTCCATCTCGAAAATATAATCGTAGCCGTCGGCAACAGCACGCTTGAATCCGGTAAGATATGCGGTGCCAAGCCCTTGCTTGCCGCTGCGCTCTATCATATTTATGCGCCCCGGATGCTCCGCCATAAGCTGACGCACGATATCCGCTGTGCCGTCAGGCGAGCCGTCGTCTATGACAAGAACATCGAATGCCACCGGAAGAGATAGAACCGCCTCGGTTATGGCGCGGATATTCTCTTTTTCGTTATAAGTAGGTATGATTACGACGCTGTCTGCGCGTCGGCCGATAGTTGATTCCATTTCTATCAGAACTTATATGTTATTCCGGCAAGACCGGTTATTCCCTGCGAAGGCACCGCTCCGATATATGTATATTTGCGGTTCAGGAGATTCTCTCCATTAACAAATACCGTGAAACGCGGCGTAAATCTGTAAGCAGCCCCTAAGTCAAACAGCGACACAGTGCCGAGATTTCTATAAGAATCATGGCGTCCGCTCCTGCACTCATAGCTTGCTGTTATATCCAGCTTTTCAACCGGCGTCACCTTGCCGCTCGCTTCTATTACATATTTTGCTCTGTCGCGCCACAGATAATAGCCATTCTGAAGATTTGCTTTATCGCCGTGTGTGGCTCTCTCTAATGACACGCGCACTTCACCGAGAGTTCCGTGACGGTAGCCGGCAGCAACGCCGCCGTGCCATCCACGTATATTGACCGGCGAATAGGAGTTATCTCCGGCTGACGGCATTAGCCAGTCGTTTGCACGCGCATATCCGCCGAAGAGTTCGATATAAGCCCCGCTGAACGGACCTATTGTCGCCTTAAGGTCACCGGTGAATGGAATATGGGAATTCTTATATGAGAAATAGGGCAACATATACGGACTCACATCAAACAGCGATGCGAGAGAATTCTGCACCTCCCCGCCACCGAAGCTCAACTGAGCGCTGAAATATTGCGAGGTCTTGAATCCGATTTTCACATCCGGCGCAATATGGAAAGCCTTGCCTGCTCCGTGGGTCAGATCTATGCGGGCTCCAAGGTCGGCAGTAAAGTCACCGCTTATAAAGCGGTAAGACGGTGTGAGCCTCAGCAGCCATGTGTTCTGCGCGTCAGTGCGATAATATCGGTGATCCTCCGAAAAACTTGACGAAGAATTTGAAAGATGTGTGTTAAAATTATTGTGAAGATATGAGAAGTCGACATCAAAACCGAAATATGAGCCTCCGCCAAGGGCTGCATCACCGAATATGCCGAAATCAAAGTGGTTTTCCTTGTTGGCGAGCATGGTGAAAAGATTATTCTCGCCATATCGGTCATAAACTTCATATTTAGGAGATATAAAGGCGAATCGCGAATAGGAAGCGTCTATTCCGTATGATATGTTCTCTTTGTCGCGGTGGCTCCAGTCTGCGGCGAGATTAAAGCGGTTGACCCCCTGATTAAAGATTTTATAAACCGTTTCAAACGGACAATCAACCATGGAGTAGCGCGAATATGTGTAATCGGCAAATGCGTTGAGAGCAGATCTTTCGCCTGTAACCTGCATTAGCGATGCACCGATTGTCACGGTATTGTTCCTGAACATTTTTTCCTCCACAATGCCCGGGTCTTCCGGAATCCATGACTTGGAATCCATAGTGACATCGCTATGATATGCGCGGCCGTTATACTGCAGCCACGCATCGGCCTTGGTCGACTCTGTGTCAACAAACCGGTAGCCGGCGCTCGCAGCCAGATTGAACATCGGCATATAACCGATGGCGGCATAGCCCCGATAGTTCTCGCCGATATTAACCACCGGTGGCTGCAGGCCCAGGGGATAGATGACAGGGGTGACACCGACAGGACGGTCAACCAGGCTGTAATTCAGCTTCTTTTTCTGTATTGCCGGGAGACTGATGCCTGGAGTGAGTTTAAGCCGCTCCGCATCACGATATTCCGGCACTATATCGCGCTCCACGGTTATTTCCTTGTTTAGCGACTGCGCTCCGCACTCAAGAGAAGCAGCTGCCGTTATTGCGCACAATATGGATGTTTTTATTCTCATCTCGCAGTTTACTTTAATCTTTTGTCAATCATTTCAAAAATATCCGTTTCGGCTCCGGGATAATTGGCTTTGAGGCTCTTGAGGTATTCATCGGCCTCAAACGTGTCGCCCTGCGCACGCAGTGCGTCGCTGAGCACAATAAATCCGCGGGCAAGCCAGTAGGAATGAGGAGTATTTGAATTGATAAGTTTGTCGGCAACGCTCTTTGCCCCTTCGGAATCACCATTTTCAAGCATTGATTCGGCAAGAGCCACGGCGCTTCGGGCGCCATACACATCCGAGGAGTCTTCTGCAAGAGTCCTCCAGATGTCGTAGGCATGCTGTCGGTCCCCGGTCCGTTCAAGGGCAAGAGCCTTTGAATACTTTATTTCAGACATATCCGACTGACTTCCGGCCGTGGTTGCAAGCAGAGCGTCTGCGGCAGAAATCACATCGGTATTCTCGCCGAGCTGCAATGCGGTACGCATCAGACCCAGATTTGCCTCGCGGGTGTTGCGGGCTCCGGTAGCCTTGCGCGCGAGATTTCGGTAGGACTCGAGAGCGAGTTCGCCTTTGCCGAGCGTAAGCTCGCTCTCGGCCTTTATCAGCAGAGCGTCTTCGGCAGCCGAAGCGTCGGGATATGACTCAAGCAGCTGACTGGCATAGCGCAGGGCCTCGCTGTCATTGCCGGCAGAGGAGGCGGCATCGGCGAGATAATATAACGCCTGAGCTTCGTGCGCACCCTTGGGGAAATCCTTGATATAGCGGAGCAGCCTGTCAGTCTTATCGCTCTCTATATACTCTGCCTCGGCAGCACTGAAGGCAAGTCCGTCAAGCTCAGACGAGTCGACAGATGGCGCGCCGGGCACCGACGCCATGAAAGCGGCGTATGCCTGCAGATTACCGGCATCGGCATAGATTCTCTTCAGGTCATCGCTTGCAAGACGCGCTTCCTCACTCGTGGGGTAGCGTGTAATGACACCTTTATAGGTTTCTGTCGCTTTACCGCCCTGACCCTGATTCTGGTATGTGATTGCAAGCTGAAGCATGCCTTTGCGACCGTATGCTGTTTCTGAATACCGCTCTGTCAATTCATTGTACACGGCTACAGACTTTCCCGACTCTCCCATCGAAGCATAGCTCTCAGCCTTTTCAAGCAGAGCGGCCGGAGCGAGCGCCGAGTTCGGGAATTGCCTCATCATATTGTCCAGTCCGGCTATTTTACTTTTGTAGTCACGCTGCAGCCCCTTCATCAGCGCCTGCTGATACAATGCGTAATCGCCTGACTGAGGATTCGATTCGTACGCCTTGGCATATTCTGCGGAAGCACCTGCAAAATCGGACTTATAATACAGACAGTCACCGGCGCGATTGAATGCATCCGATTTCATATCGGATTTCGGAGATGACGCCAACACCTTTTTGAATTCACCGAGAGCATCGTCAAACTTTTCGGCTCCGAAAAGCGAGTATGCGAGATTATATCGCGCCAACAAAGCATTGGCATCGCCTGACGGAGCATTTCTCAGATACTGGCGGAAACACTGAGCCGCCCGCTCATAACTATTGTTGTCGTACAGGCAGGTTCCCTCCCACAGAAGAGCCTGCTGCGCCACACTCGCGTCTGAAGGATGCGCCTCTACTGCCTGCTTGAAGCTGCCGGACGCGGCTGTTATATCTCCGGCGGCATATTGACGGACACCGGTCATGAACAGCGCTCTCTGCTTGACAAGCAACGCATCTCTTGAGGGATTGCGCATGGCATTGACAACACGCAAAACACTCTCGTAGTCATTGTCAGACATATATCCGGAAAGAATATAGCGCTGTACTTCGGGAGCATATTTCGACTGCGGGTACAACGACAGGAAATTCTCAAAGAGCGCAACAGAATTTGCAAACGGCAACCTACCGCCATTTGCTCTCGCAACAGCGTAATTGTACAGAGCCTCCTCTGCAACCGCTTTGTCAAACGACATTTTGTATGCCTTTTCAAACGCCATCAGTGCGCCGTCGGTATTATCTTCCCTGACATAGCACTGACCGAGATAGAGACTAGCGCTCTGGCCCATAGCGTCATCACAGTCAGTTACCTTTTTAAACATCACAGCCGCAGCTCCATAGTCATGCGAATGATACTCGCTTACGCCAAGCACATACGCCGCCGACGGCAATATATCCTCACCGGCAGTAGCCGCATAATTGCGCAGATACGGTATCGCCTCCGATTCCTTTCCGAGATTGAACAGCGACTCGCCGGCAATACGGTTGGCCTCGGGGGCATACTCGGGTACCGCTCCTGACGCAAGCACCTCTTTGGCACTCTCAAACGCCTGCGCATAATTGTGCTGTGCAAACTTTATCTGGGCTATATAATATTTTGCCGGGGCACCATATTCCCTGTCTGACTCAACAGCCTGAAGCGATGAAATCGCCGAAGCATAATCACCGTCGCTGTAGCTTATGTAGCCGAGATAAAAATCGCGCGCAGCCCGATACTCCCCATTCGCTGTCATGGATTCAAACAACCTGGCAGCCTGCCCCTTGTCGCCAAGAGAAAGAAGCGAATATGCCTTATGAAACAGCAGATTCTGTCTCAGCGGAGCGGCAAATGAGCTTGCATTTATCTGGTTGTATGTATCAAGAGCCGTGGCATACTCACCATTATTGAAATATGCGTTTCCTAACAGCAGCTTCGCTTCCTGAACAAGCGGCGATGCAGGATGGGCCTCTATCCAGCCCTGGAGCACTGCCCGCCCCTGCACATCCGATGTCCTTACCGCTGCTGCAGCAAGTAGAAATTCTGCCTCTGCAAGCTGTGCCTCGGAAGGATTAAGACGTTTCATTGTCGCAATCTGATTCTTGCATCCGAGAGTGTTGTTGTCGTCAAGCATCGCTCGCGCACGCGCCAGATAACCTGCCGCATCCGCGTTGTTTATCTGTGCTGAAGCTACCGGAGCCAGCAGGGTCATGACTGCCGCTACGGAAACTGTTCTAAGGCATTTCATTGTCATAAGAATTATTCTTTGCGCAAAGATAGTCAATTTTTTCATCTGAACCATTGACACACACAAACGCTCCGGCGGAAATATCTGTATTCCACCGGAGCGTCAGCTTTTATTCGTTGTTTACCTTACTATTTCTGAGCCAGGCGCTGGTGCATCGCCTCGGTCTCCTTTTCATAGCCGGGTTTGGCAAGAAGAGCAAACATATTCTTCTTGTATGCCTCCACACCGGGCTGGTTGAAAGGATTGACACCGAGCATATAGCCGCTGATGCCGCAGGCTTTCTCAAAGAAATATATAAGCTGGCCGATATATTCCTCCGTAAGAGCGGGAATGGTGATGACAATATTGGGCACACCGCCGTCAACATGGGCTATGCGAGTGCCGAGCTCCGCCATCTTGTTCACCTCGTCGATACGTTTGCCGGCAAGGAAGTTGAGGCCATCCAGATTGTCATTGTCAGTAGGCACGATTACCTCGTGGTCCTGCTTTGCTAGTGTAAGCACAGTCTCGAACACAGTACGCTCGCCGTCCTGAATCCACTGGCCCATTGAGTGAAGGTCGGTTGTAAGGTCAACAGAAGCGGGGAAGATGGCTTTGCCGTCCTTACCCTCTGTCTCGCCATAAAGCTGCTTCCACCATTCTCCGAAATAATGGAGCTTAGGGCAGTAGTTTGCAAGAATCTCAATCTTTTTACCGGCGCGGTAGAGAGCGTTGCGGGTCTGCGCATAAAGCTGCGCGGGATTCTGCTCACCCGGAGCTACTGTAAGAGCCTCCATATCGGCAGCGCCTTTTACAAGCGCCTTGATGTCATAGCCGGCAACGGCAATCGGCAGGAGCCCCACAGGTGAAAGCACCGAGTAGCGACCGCCTACATTGTCTGCGATAACGAAGGTTTTATATCCTTCCTCGGTAGCGAGCTGACGCAGCGCACCTTTTTTTGCATCGGTGATAGCCACTATGAGTTCGGCAGCATCCTTCTTGCCGACTTTGCGCTCCAGCATTTCCTTGAGCAGACGGAATGCGATGGCCGGCTCAGTTGTTGTGCCGCTTTTGGATATGACGATTATGCCGAATTTCTTATCGTTCAGCAAATCCATCAGCTCCCACATATAGTCTTCGCCGATGTTCTGACCGGCAAACAGCACCTTGGGGTTACCGTCAGCATTCTTGTAAGCTGCAAAAGAGTCGCTCAGAGCCTCTATCACAGCTTTAGCGCCGAGATACGAACCGCCAATGCCTATGCATACCACATACTCGCAGCTTTTCTGCAGTTTTGCAGCAGTCTGCTGGATTTCGTCGAGAAGTGACTCGGGAGTGTCGGTGGGGAGAGTCACCCAACCGAGAAAATCGTTGCCGGGACCGGTAGCTTTATCAACCGTTTCCAGACATTTGGCAGCCTCGGCGTCGAGAGCCTTGATTTGGTCGGCACTGACTGTCTGATAGACCGAAGTGACGTTAACATCAATAGTTTTCATATATTATTGTTTTAAGATAGTATCTAAATAAACGTTTCTGCCATCTGTTGGATTGCTTTTGCCGGATTTACCCCGCGATAAAGAATGTCATAGACTCCGTCAAGTATAGGCATGGCAACATCATAGCGCTCATTGATTTCATGTATGCATTTGGTGCCGTAGTACCCTTCGGCGGTCTGCTCCATCTCCATGCGGGCGGCCTTTACAGAATAGCCTTTGCCTATCATCGAGCCGAAATTGTGATTGCGGCTGAAACGCGAATACGATGTGACCAGAAGGTCACCCAGATACACCGAATCACTGATCTGACGAGGCCGCGGACAAACGGTGTTGACAAACCTCTCCATCTCGCGGATTGCATTGCTCACAAGCATTGCCAGGAAATTGTCGCCATTCTTCAGACCATGGACAATTCCGGCTGCTATGGAATATACATTCTTGAGCACCGCCGCATACTCAATGCCGTTGACATCACTTGAAGTAATGGTTTTCAACGCCTTACCACTCAGACATCCGGCAAATTTCTCGGCAATGAACACGTCGTTGCACCCTATGGTGAGATAGCTCTGACGACCCAGCGCAACCTCCTCGGCATGACATGGACCACTCACCACCAGAGTGCGCTCCGGCTTCACACCGAAACGCTGCTGCATATATGTGGATATTATCAGATTTTCGTCCGGCACTATACCTTTGACTGCCGACACGATATATTTGTCGGATATGTCGACATTTATCTTGGCGATATGATCCTTGAAATAAGGCGACGGCATGACAAGCAACAGGGTATCTGCCTGCGAACACACATAATTTATGTCAGAAGAGAACTCTATGCGTTCGATATCAAACACCACATCGCTCAGATATGCCGGATTGCGCCGAAATTTCTTAAAATCGGCGATGCGGTCGTCTCGCCGCATATACCACAGTATTGTCTCGCAGTTGTCAAGCAGAAGCTTTGCAAGGGCCGTTGCCCAGCTTCCTCCGCCCATTACCGCCACTGTTCCCGGAAAAGTCATTTGGTATAATTAAGGTTAAGAGGGGTTGTGTATTTCACTCGGCGGTCTCAATATCGGCAGCGGCGGCCATCCAGGCTTTCACTGCATCCACCGTCGGGTTAGACAGCTCAAGCTTGAACTTTTTGTTAAGTCCGCACAAATCCTGCTGCAACTTGCCGGCAGAGGCGGCAGCGCCAAGCTGAGCCACGGTAAGGATGCCCAGTTTATGGAGAGGTGCTACCCACTCCTCGGGCACACCGACTGTGGCAAACACTGCGGCATTGTCGCGCTTCTGCACCTTTTCCGGACGCATCTGCGGGAAGAAAAGCACCTCCTGGATGGTTGTCTGACCTGTCATGAGCATCACAAGGCGGTCCATACCTATGCCCATACCCGATGTGGGGGGCATACCGTATTCAAGCGCACGTATGAAGTCGGCGTCGATAATCATTGCCTCGTCATCGCCCTTCTCACTCAGGCGCATCTGCTCGGCAAAGCGCTCGTACTGGTCTATCGGGTCATTGAGCTCGGAGTATGCGTTGGCAAGCTCCTTGCCGTTGACCATAAGCTCGAAGCGCTCGGTAAGCTCGGGATTGCTGCGGTGGCGCTTGGTCAGAGGAGACATCTCTATCGGATAGTCGATGATGAATGTAGGCTGTATGAAATTGCCTTCGCATTTCTCTCCGAAAATCTCATCGATGAGCTTGCCTTTGCCCATGGAGGGATCGGTTTCGATGCCGAGCTGATCGCACACCTGGCGCAGCTCTTCCTCACCCATGCCTGAAATATCTATGCCGGTGTACTCCTTTATGGCGTCAATCATGGTGACGCGGCGGAAGGGAGCCTTGAAGCTGATGACATTGTCGCCGACTTTCACTTCGGTGGTGCCGTTGACATCCATGCATATCTTCTCAAGCATCCGCTCGGTAAAGTCCATCATCCAGTTGTAGTCCTTATACGCCACATAGATTTCCATGCAGGTAAACTCCGGATTGTGGGTGCGGTCCATGCCCTCGTTGCGGAAATTCTTGGAGAATTCATACACGCCCTCGAATCCGCCGACAATCAGGCGCTTGAGATACAGCTCATCGGCGATGCGCAGATAGAGAGGTATGTCAAGGGCATTGTGGTGGGTTATGAAGGGACGCGCAGCAGCGCCGCCGGGAATTGACTGCAGGATAGGAGTCTCGACCTCGGTGTAGCCCGCGGAGTTGAAAAACTCGCGCATGGAGTTGTACACCTTGGTGCGCTTCAGGAATATCTCTTTCACGCCGTCGTTTACCACGAGGTCCACATATCTGCGGCGGTATCTCAGCTCCGGATCGTCGAAAGCGTCGTATGTCACTCCGTCCTTTACCTTTACAATAGGCAGCGGGCGCAGTGATTTGCCCAGGAAGGTTATCTTTTCGGCATGAACGGTAATTTCGCCCATCTGAGTGCGGAACACATAGCCCTCCACTCCGATGAAGTCGCCTATATCAAGCAATTTCTTGATGACAGTGTTGTAAAACTCTTTGTCCTCGCCGGGGCAAAGGTCGTCACGGCTCACATACACCTGTATTCTTCCCTCGCTGTCCTGAAGCTCGAGAAAGGAGGCCTTGCCCATGATGCGGCGGCTCATGACTCTGCCGGCGATGGAAACCTCGCGACGCGGAGCGTCATCCGCAAAATCACGCTTGATTTCCTCGGTCTTTGCAGTGACTTTATATTCTGCAGCCGGGTAAGGCTCGATGCCGTGGTTGCGCAACTCGTCAAGACTGTTGCGTCTGACTATCTCCTGTTCGCTGAGTTCAAGGATATTCTTAATTGCCATAATTATCCATTTTATCAAATATCCGCAAAATTAAGTAATATTTACGCCCCGACCAACATCTTTACATGATTTAGCACATCACGGCCGCCACCACCTTGCTTCATGTTTGATAAATCCTACGGACCTCAATATGCATATTACCACAAGCTGCGCGGTGCGCTGCACCGCGCAGCTTGTGGCCACATCTGAAACGGTGCTAACGCACCTCCCTGCGGCTCTGCCTCTATAGATGTCTCGCGACCCACAAGGGCGCCTGATTCTGGGCGGTTTAGCGTAGGTGGAGGGTGCGCATGAAGCGCTCCACTACTTCGGGATTGCCGGTGTGCTTGCCGGCGTCCTCGCTCAGCTTGCAGGTGTCGTTGTAAAAATCCCAGCTCTCGGTGATTTTCACCGCCGTAAGTTTTATCACTATATTACGTGGCTTTATCCCGGCAAAATCGTTGGTGAAATGGGTGCCGATACCATAGGACGGCACGCATTTGCCTTTGGCATAGCCTTGCAGGGCTATAGCGGTGTCTGTCGTCAGAGCGTTGCTGAACACCACCTGCTTTGTAGCCGGGTCTATGCCAAGTGAGCGGTATTTGGCAATAATTTTGTCAAGCTCCTCGCGGTTGTCGCCGCTGTCCACCCGCAGCCCCTTGAACATATTGGCAAAATCCTCCGAAAAATTCAAGCTGAAGATATTCCAGCCGTAGGTGTCGTAGAGGAATGTGCCGAGCGCTCCGCGGTAGGTTGTTGCCCATGCTCTCATCGCTATATGGTTTGCCATCTGCGGACCAAACATTCCGGCAATGGCGCACATAAGCTCATGAGCCATAGTGCCGACCGGCACCAGGTCATATTTCATGGCGAAATACACATTGCTGGTGCCGACAAAGCGCCCCGGCCCGGGCATCTGACTGCCACATTCCGACATAGCGCCCACCACAGTGTCCTGCGAGGCAAAGGAAGCCCTGCGCCGGGTGCCGAAGTCACTGAAGTAGCATCCGGCTTCTATGAGGCGGCGCGCCTTTTCAGCCGAACGGTTCCGGTTTGCCTCCTCATCAAGCAGAGCGGTCTGCTCCGTCATTTCGTAATACAGCTCGGAAATTATGGCAAGCACTTTCACTTCAAGCAATATGGTGTCGCTCCAGCACCCCTCGAACTCAACGCTCAAATGCCCTTCATCATCCTGCCGGACAGTCACCCAACGGCTGTCGTAGCGATAGCCTCTAAGAAAATTATAGAACCAGAAAGGAATATAAGGGCAACGCCGCTTCATAAATTCCACCTCTTCGTCAGTTATCACCACATTTTCCAACATTTTTATCTGACGCCGCAACTCTTCGGCAAAGCCGGGAGGATACACAGTATTGTCGCGATCGGTAAACGTGTATCTGACCTGAGCGCGGGGATAATTGTCTATCACCGCGCAGCACATGGTTAACTTATACAGGTCGTCGTCAGTAAAATGGTTGATAATCTGTCTCATGAATTATTGTTTTAATCCGTCACCCAATTGCGGCGCACTTCGTCATCTATAAATTTCAAAACGCACGGATCCTCGGTTGAGTTTACAAGCTCGCGTGCCTCATCCACTTTTTGCCGTGCCGAGGCTGTGCGCAGATACTTCGTGTTAAGCCCGCGGCTTCCGAGGCGCCAGCGGTCAAGAGCATCAGCATCCTTAAACACCTCATACATCTTGAGGACTCTCGGCGCATTGCCTCCGAATCCCTTCTTAATCGCGGCCTGCCCCACTGAGTCGTCAAGGTCGTGATAGCGCATAAGATACGGCACCTCGTCATGAAATCTGACATCCGGATGTGCGCGGCAATAATCGGTGTAGTACACCGCCGCTCTTGCACCATGACCGGTGTCGAGTTCTTCGTCCTGACGGCGGGAGTCATGCCACACCGCAGCCTGGGCGAGCGCCTCAAGAGCCTCCTCATCATCGCCGAATATGTCTTGGCCGACTGTCAGAACATGAAACAGCACTCTCTCATAGTGATTCATACCATGCACGCAACTGTCGCCGCGACTGTAGTCAACTGCGCCCGAGTGCATATAGTCGCGCCATTTACAAAACAGCCGGACCACAATGTCCGGCTGCTTCTCAAAATATCTGTCTGGTATTCTCATCTTTTTATCGGAAGTATGCTCGAAACACTCTCCTTGCCATATTGATACAGCCGCGCCCGGACTTCTTTGGCATTGTCCGGCAATGCTATCGCACCGGTATAGACCGGTGACTGTGAATCCGGCTCACTGCCGTCGAGAGTATAGCGGATAAGGGCGTCTTTATAAGGCGAGTTCATGAGTATCTTGCCGTCCTTGACAATCACGCCGGGCTGACGGAGATGGAAATTCACGCCGCGTTTGGCGAGATAAGGCAGCTCGCGCTTGTCAATTATCTGATTGAACTCCGGGTGTGTATAGGTTGTGTCGCTGTTCCATGAGCGCTCAATCATGCCAAGCATCTTCGGGAAGAGATAATGCTCCATCCAGTCGCCGCCACGCACAGTCTCCGACCAGAGCTGACCCTGCACGCCGACAATCTTACCGCCCTTCTGCTGCGGGGCGATTACTGCCGGATATGCGTCAAGCGAGTTGAATTCGTCGGTGATTGCCGCCCACCAGAGCCCTCTTTCATCGGGATGAGCGCTATATGACTGGTCGAAGTAGTAGCCCTGGGCGGTGGAAATGAGCACAGGCAATCCGAGCTGCTGCGCTTTGACAGCAGGGAGAACGCCGTCTTTCTTATCAGGCCATGTCACCCACAGATTGATAAATTCGACCTGCGGCGCAACGCCTCTGGCTGTCTTTTCATCCTTGCCGAGAGCTATCTCCTGCCAGCCGGCAAGCTTCAGCCCTCTTTTTGTCAGCGCGTCAGCCATTGATTTCACCCAATAGGCGTGGAGATCACCCTCACCTTTCATATTATGCTCCTTCATGAACTTTATGGCGGAAGGCGAACCACTCCATGCGCCGTGGGGCACCTCATCGCCACCGATGTGAATTGTTTCAAGAGGCACACCGGCCTCCTTATACATCGCTATTATCTCGTCAAAAACCTTGTCCATGAATCTGTACGGACCGGGAAGAGCGGGATTAATCACATTGTCGCCGAAATCCTGCGCGGAACGGTACACCGAGGTGTCTCCGTCCTCTTTCAGGCGGTAGGTGGAGTCACCGGTCTTGCGGTAGCGGGCCTCCATTGCCTTTACTGCTGCTCGGGCATGACCGGGAGTCTCGACTTCCGGAATGACATCCACTCCACGCGCCGCGCAATATTTAAGAAAATCGACAAATTCGGCACGCGAGATATAACCGTTGGCGGTGCCTCCTTTTGCATCGGGATTGCCGTCGCCATCATATATCTGCGCAAGAAAATCATTTTCGTCAAGCGTATATCCTCGGCGTGCGCCCACTTCTGTAAGCTCCGGCAGTCCGGGTATTTCAAGACGCCAGGCCTCGTCGTCAATAAAATGAAATTGCAGCTTGTTCAGGCGATACTCCGCCATAATATCCACAAACTTCTTCATCCGGTCAATACTCTGGAAATTGCGCGCCACATCTATCATTATGCCGCGATAACCGTAATCGGGCCAGTCCTCTATGACTGCCGCAGGGAGCTTGCCGGAATTGAGGGCGAGAAGCTTCTCAACCGTGCGCCGCGCCATATAAATGGCCTCCTTGCTTGCGCCGTCTATCCTGATGCCTCCCGGCTCTACTGTCATCTTGAAGTACTCAGGGTTGTCGTTCTTTATCAGACTTGCAGTTATGTCACCGCCGGTATAGAAACCGGTTCCGGTTTCCTTCACGCTCTTGAAAGAGGGCAATATATCGTATGCCCCGGGCACTTTGTCAGTAACGAGCGCCTCGTTTATGGCATAAAAACTGTCGGCGTATGGCATCCGGTCCTTGCCGGGAAGCGACCATTGCTCGGGGCGCTCGGTGCCTCTGAGCCGGCTGAAACTGACATCAAACGGCTTGCCTGAAGCATCCACTCCATGCACCCCGTCCGGTCCGAAGCTGTAGATATTGAGCGTGCCCGATGTGATGATGTCAACCACAACGCTGTCGGCTCCTGATGCGAAACGCGGGCTCGCGATATAATAATAGCCGGGAATGATGCGCGCAACAGTATCTGCGGCATCTACCGTTTTCATCTTTTTGTCAAACTGGTTAAAGGCAAGGCGCGACAGATTGGACATATCGCCACTGATTATAAATCTCTGCACATATTCCGGTTTGCCGTCAGCACCCACACGGTTGGTGAGATTCTGCCACTTGACGTCCACATTTGCCGCGCCGGCAGCTAAAGCCGTGCCCAGCACTATTGCTGTTGTGATTTCTTTTATCATCAAATAGAGGGTATTATTAAAGGGTTTCACAAATTTAAGCGATTCTGCCTTTTTTGCAAAACAATATTACTTAATTCACCTCCTCGTTATGACTATTTTAGATTTTGGGAATATTCCAGCCACTATTCCGGCACATAGCCTACACTTATGTTCAGTTTCTAAACTTCACACTTCCGGCAGGGGTCACCGCGATAAAGATACCATGAGCCGGAATATCCATGACAACGGCACCACCGGATGCTTTGCCTTTAGCGACAAGCTGCCCAGCCGAGGAGTACACCATCACTATGTCACCGTCATTGAGACCGCTCACTACCAGGCAGCCGCTTTCATTTGAAACCTTCACACCATCAGCTCCGACACCATTGATTGACGACTGCGGTTTTTTAACTTTTACGCGACACTCTACAGTTATTCCGGATCCATCAGCGGTTGTACCGGTTATCATCGCCTCGCCCTCGGATTTCAGTTCAATCTCGCCATTGGCATCGACAGCAGCGACATCCGGATTCGAAGATTTCCAAATTATCGTCTTGTCAGTGGCATTTTCAGGCATCACTACCACTGTCAGCTGTATTTTGTCGCCCGGATTGCCGGTATGCTCACTGATATTGATATCCACCGACTCTACCTTGACATCCGGGTCATCGGGATTCCCCGGCTCTATCGGCTTGATTGACCCATCACCTTTTTTAGCCGTTACCGTAAATTCATACGTCTGGCTCTTGCCGTCCTTGCTGCTGACTGTAACTCGAGCCGTACCTTCGCCCTTGAGAACTATCTTGCAGCCGGCAGCTATCGGTTCAACTTCAGCAACATTCTCGTCTGAACTTTCCCATACAAGATTCTTGTCGCTCGCATCATCATTGACTGATGCCAATATCACTATCTCATCACCGATATCACCTGTAATTCCACCTGAAATATCCTCGGAACTACCGTCTATTTCCAGAATTATCTCTTTGACGGGAGTTTTTACCTCAACCGGTATGTCTACAGTCATCAAACTTCCGTCTGTGTTTTGTCTCAGCACAAAAGTCAGGACTGCTTCTCCGGACGCCATAAGCTCCACCTCTGCATCGCAGTCAAACCCTTCTACCTTTGCCGTGCTTTCATCGCTGCTCTTCCAGGAGCATTCAGCCGGAGTTGCCTCTGCGGGCAGATACTCAGCACTCATTGTGAATTTGTCGCCGGGATAGCCGGAAACAGACGTTTTGTTCTCGCTGCCGTCTATACTTACCTTGATTTCACTCACGGGCACTTCCGGAATTTCCGGGTCTTTTACAATAACCACTACCGACCTCTTAGCCCCCTGGCCATCAGCAGCCACTACCGTCACAACCGCTCTGCCGGCAGCTTTCATCACCAGCCGACAACCGTCGGCAGTCTCTGCTATTCCAACTATATCGGCATTCGAGGAGCTCCACACCAATCCCTTATCAGTTGCCTGAGCATTCACAGTTGCTTTAATCTCAACCTCAGTATCGGTCACTCCATTAACATCATCCGTAGCACCAAGAGCGTTTCCATTGACAGCAAGACTTATTTCGCTGACCGCAGTCTTCACAAGTATCGGCACATCCACGCTCATCTCCTGCTCACCCACAGCCTGCTTGATAGCAAAGACAGCCAGCGCTCTGCCCGGCGACTGCAGCTCTATCACCGCGTCTTTGCCCTCGCCGCTTACGCTCGCTACCGAACTTGCTATTGACCATCCGCACTCTGTCGGCTCTGTCCCTTCGGGAAGATATTCAGCTGAGACCTCGAATTTTTCGCCCGGATAGCCGGAAAGTCCTGATGCCGGGATTTCTGTTCCGTTTTCTGTTATCCTGATGCTTTCAACAGCCCTCACAACGGTAATTTCAAGACTGTTGCTCTTTTTTTCAGGACAATTGGGGTCCATGCTGTACGCCCGCACAGTGACGGTGCCCGGGGCAAGGCCCTTTATACTCCCGTTTTCATCAATCTCTACTATCCCCGGGGCTGACAGCTCCCATCTCAGCGACGGGTCGGTTGCATCGGCAGGCAGCACAGTAGACTTGATTGCAAGAGTCTCGCCGACATTTATTATGTCTTTATCAGCAGCAAGCGTCACCGATTTCACAGCTTTGCCGGGAAGCACCGTCACAGTCACTGTAGCGGTGTTGTGGGTCAAATCAATGTCTCTGACTGTAAGAGTATGCACTCCCGGTGTGGCATACGAAAGATAGAAGCTATTGGCTGTAGAACGGATTTCTGATGCCGATGCGACAGCCGTTATATCGCTGAATTCTAACGTAAAGAAGTCATTTGTCTGCTTTGAGCCGTTATTTGTCCAGCTAAACCCTCTCTTCCCATTTAAATATGCGGGATAATATGCAAGATATTCGCACGCTCCGCTGTGAAGTCCTGAATGAGTGTAATGGATGCTCTGCTCTTCATAAACGTACGCGGTGTATTCGGTAGGCGAAACGGTGAGCACTCCTGACGAGAATTCCATTTCCGGAAATCTCTCCTTATAGTCGGCTATACTTTTTGCCGGAGCGTATGCACGGTTGCACTCTATTCTCACTCCGTCCTTGACCTCGGGCATGGCAGGTGACGAGAATATGAGCACGCCGAGCGCCATGTCGCAATTTATCTGTCTCACAGATGAGCCGAGCTCAAGAGTGCTGATGGCGCTGCCGTCGAATGTCTCTTCCGGAATAACCTCAACTCCGTCGCCTATTATCATACGCGTCATTTTCGTGCACCCACTGAACACACCCTTGCCGAGACTCTTCACGCTATTGGGCACTACCCGGTAATTGGAAACACCTGCCAAACCCTCAAACGTCTTGGCATCCTTAAACGCATAGTTGCCTATCCTCTCTATCGACGACGGCACATGGATATAACCGATGTTGGAGCCCGCCAGAGCATAATCTCCTATTTCTGTCACTTTATAGCTCTTGCCCTCGTATGTTATTTCCCCGGGAATCCGCAAGGCTACAAAAAACAGATCCTTATTAGGATTATACTGTTCTACTATCTCGCTCCATAGCTGCGCGTACGCTCCAAGAGACCTATAGCAATAATATCCATGATAACTCACATCATAAGGATTGTCGGGAAATGAAGGTTCGCCGACAGGATCGGCTGAAGGATATGTGAGCGTGGCAGTGCCGTCGTCATGAAGAAAGAAATACCAGTCGTTGGAAATCTCAACTCCCCTGACGCTGCCGTTATCCGCCGCCACAGTTTGCTTCACATTCACACGCACAGAGTTGTCCGACACATTGACAGGAAAAGACTTAGTCACTCCACTGCCGTCGGCTGCGGTAGCGGTTATCATCGCGAAGCCGGGGCGTTTGAGCCTCAATGTCGCCTGAAACATCGGCTCTACAATATCAGCGCGGGCGGATATTCCATCTTCTGTCAGCACCTCAGCGACATCCGGATTGTCCGAGCTCCATATCACCCGCTTGATTCCGGCATCAAAATTGTAATCAAGCTGGATAGTATGTTCATTGTCGGCCTTACCGACGATACCGTTATATTCATTCAGTTGCTCGCCGTTTGTCGCTTTTGACAGCGTTATCTCACTGATTTCCTTCGGTTCTATCACATGAACCTGTAGCGGCTTCTCGATATGCCTGACCGCATCCGGAGTGTTGATGGCTATATTAATCTGTGCTATCCCTGTTGACAAGCCGGCAATCTCTACCTCGCCGTTTCTCACCGAGTACTCCAGGTCGGCATTCACCACACCCTCCGATGTATAAGGCATATTTTTGCTGTAATACACCGTATCGGCGCGTGCACCCTCCGGCTCGAATCGCGGCGACACCTTTATCTTCTCTCCGACCGGAATAAACACCCGATAGAGTCCGTCGTATGGTATATCCACTTTTTTGTTTCCGAAATGTTGCTGCGGCACAAAGTTTTCTATTTTCCGCTCGACTATCACCATATAGGTGTCCTTGTTGCGACTGCCGGTCAATGATGGCCGAGGGTCCAGGCTGTAAGCTGTGATATAGGCTATTCCCGGACTGATACCGGTAACAAGCCCGGTCTGTGAAACGGTTGCAATACCGGGATTATTCGTCTCCCATTTTGACCCGGCAATTATATTTGTTCCACTTGTGAATACTGTGAGCTGCCTTGTGGCATTCACACCCAGGGTATGATCCTTGACAGGATTCTGTTTTATCTGATAACCGCTTAAGGGAGAGTAATCTCCTGCGGGATAAGGCTCTATCTGCAGCTCAATGCTTTTGCTGCAGTCGGTAATGTCAAGCGTGGTAAATGTGAGCGTTTGTTTGCCGCTCCGCGAAAACCTCAGCAAAGCCCTGTCCTCATACAGCACATTTCCGGCATCCAGTGCGCTTTGATTCATGGTAGCCATCGCGTAGCGGTAGCCCACACTCTTGAATTTGCCGCTTGGAGCGTCGCTGCCGTGGATAGAATCGACACTCCATTTCACCGAGCCTTCAAACGGATAGCCGTACACCACATCATTTTCAAGTCCGGGGGTTAGCCTGTTGATATAAACTTCGCATTGCGCGCCGGCAAACATTCGGTGAGGAGCACTCAGTTCTAACTTGTAGCCCTTGATGTTGCGACCGCTCCATGCCGACTTATATACACTCAGATACTCTGCCGGCACCCATATCTCTTCCGCATAGACAGCATATCCGTCGGCTATTTCCGGAGGCTCAGGAGCAGACACCACCAGTCGCTTAAGTCCGGCAATGCTACACTCCACCCTCTTTACGCTTGCACCAAGCTTTAACTCTCGCAGCGAAACGCATCCGTCGAATGTTTCTTCCGGAATTACCTCGACGCCATCTCCTATAATCATGCGCTCCATGGCGGAGCAGTTTTTAAACACCCCCCTGCCCAATACCTTGACGCTGTGCGGCACAACCCTGTAATGCGAACCTTCCGGAATTCCCCTGAATCTCCGGCACTCAGCAAACGCGTAGTCGCCAATCTCTTCAAGGGAGTTCTGATACACCATCATATCGCTCTCTACCAGAGTCAGATATTCTATTTCACTGCCATATAAAGCATAATCGCCGATTTTGACTACTTTTGTGGGTATGATTTTGCCCCCGGCATTCTGAAGCGCAGGTGATTCAGAAAATGTGACGGCAGGCGTGAATATTTCAAAATCATCGTCTATGGTCGACGAAAACACACTCGGATAAAACACCTGACCGTTATGCCTGATGCATGCCCAACCGGGCCAACTGAAAGTGTATGGTGTAACGGGGGGCTGACCGTCAGCGGCGGGCTGCCATCCTGTACCTCCTCGCGGATAAGTAATAGTTGCTGTCCAGGATTCCTTTGTGATGTCGTCTATAGTGTACCACCAGCTTAATTCTCTCTTTTCCGTACCATCGATAATTCCCGTGCCAAGATCCTCCTTGACAGAGCACAACTGATTGACCACAAGATTATAGACATACTCCTGCTGCGCCTGTAGATGAAGACACGCCAGCATAAGAACTGCCAACACAGTCCCCCTCATTCGTATATAATTGCCGGTTATACACATTTGCACTCCTGTGACATAATAGCCCTGTAATCCTAATCTTTTGCAAAATAAATCAATCTGACGGCTCCTTAAACACCTTTTTATGTTAATAATATCTAAACGCACTCTATTTCACTGTTATGTTGACTATTTTTGTCACATATATATTAATTTACAGGAATGAGATTGTACTTAGGCAGGCTGCTGCCTGCGTTAATAACCATTATCATAAGCAACATCACCTCTGTAACCGCGCAGACTCTGCCCGGCGAAACAACCGTGCATATTGATTTCGACAACCCCGATTGCTTTTTTACCGGAGTAAAAGAGGGTTTTGAGAGTCACGATGTATGGAGTTCAGCTTTTACTACTGACGCACTGTCGCAGTTTAACAGAGCGCCTTACAAATATGTCAACGCACCTGCATCGCAGATGCCGCATGGCAAATCGCACAGAAAAGAGGGCAACTTCAATTTCGAGGATCTGGTGCAGGACTCGACCATTAGCCCCATAGCGCAGATTAAGCAGGGAGATGTGACCTTAAATTTAGACTGGAGGTACTGCTCAAATGTAATATCATATAAAAACCGAATTGAAAATAACTTCCCCTGCCGCCTCTCTGATGCGGATGTGAAGATAGGAGCCAGCGGCTACCCCGCATATTGTCTTTATGACCTTGAAACGGGCAAAAACACCAGACGCACCGAGGGCGAACGCTACATCTACTGGCAGTCGTATGCAGCCATAACCGTCACCGTGCCCGAAGGCTACATCATCACTAAAATTGAATTTGCGCCGCTGATTTACGGAAGTATACAGGGAACATACAGCCAAAATCTCAATAATATCACGTTTCGCGACGCTCCAAAGTCAAGCTCAACGACCTCGACCGACTTCGGCTCGATTGTAGGCACCAAAGAGGTTTTCGGACATGAGGCCGGATGGAGAGACGACTATTATGCAGCGGTGCGCTGGCTGCCGGAGGATTCACGGCTCAGGAGTGTCACCATGTATATGAACAATGGCGGTGCGATGCTCATCACAAGCCGAAGCCTTGCCGTCAGTTATGCCAAGGACCCCGGCTATGTTGCGCCTACCGAGCCGACGGCCGCACCGGTGCTCTCATTCACAAACGGATGCAAGGCATACTCAGGCTCGTTTTTAAACAGCACAGTAATCACTATCGACTGCGAGGACACTGACGCACAGATTTACTACACCACAGATAGTTCCGACCCCACAGACGAAACAAATCTTGCACGCATCCGTGCCGTGCCGCCGGTCACATTACGCCGGACAACAGCCATTGACATTCTATACGCCTCCCGCTCCGAGGGCAAACGCTACAGCAAAGTGAGCCGGACCAAACTCACCCCTCTCGAAGTCGAGACCCCAAGCTACATCTCGGCTGTGCAGAGAGATGACTATAATACCAATCCGGCCATCCCGGTTGTTTTCAATTCAGCCCTCCACATAATGGATTCCGGACAAAATGGCTCATCTTACTGGCTGACATTATGCGACGGCATTGCTCCGTTCACATCGCTGGAACTTCGCTCCGACACACCGTTTCCCGAAGGCTTTGCGCCTGGCAAAGCCATTCTCGGCATACCGATGATGCTCAGGCGCGAGAACATCAGCACCGTGTATGGCGATGCGACCCCGTTTGTCAATGACTTATATTCCTCCGACTATATCACCGAAGGCATTCTGAAACTCAAAGACGCTGACACAGCACCTACGCGCCTGGAGCGCAACCGCATTGTGCGCTACACTCTTACTACAGTCACCGACGGCCGGATTGTATTTCCCGACAGCACATCGGTGAGGATAACACCCCAGCCGGGCAGAGAGCTTCCGGAATTCCACCCCGCTCAGCAAAACCGCATAATCGGTGTGACCGACACAGATGGCGAAGAACCGGTTGTAAGGCTAATAGAGCTGATTCGCTGCCCGGCTATGGTGCAATTCTCGGTAAACGGTTTTACGGCTCATGGGTCATACGCCTACTTCGCCGACAACGAGCTGGTGGCTTATCTTGTCAATCCGGATGCCGAAACCGACTACCTTGTAGTAGAGTCTGACGCCGACGAAGGCTCTCGATGGGGACATGACAAACAGCTCATTATCCGCAGAAGCGTCAACCTTGAAATTTATGCCATACTGAACAACATAGCCGTAACCCGCAGGGTATATTTCAGAAAAATAACCCCCTCAGGCAGCGGCACCCTCGACAATCTTTTCACCTCCACACTCGCCGACGGCTCTATTTTCAAAATCACCGAACCGGTGACAGTGAGGGAGCTGCATGGCGATTACGCCATAGTCAACGACACCGAAGGAAAGCTTCATCTCATCCGCTCCACCGATAGCTGGGGCGGAAACACACCTGCTCCCGGCGACGCCGTCACATCTTTCTGCACAATCGCGTCCACCACTCCGCAGGGGAGCGATTGCGCCGACATCACACGCTATGCCACCACACTCGCGCCCGCGTCTCCGGTAGCAGCCCTTGAGGCAGACACCCTGCCCGCGTCATCTCTCGTTGAGAATCCTCTGCCTGTTTCCGTGCCGGTCATAATCACCGATGCTATTGTAGAGGACAACCGCGTTGACGGAGCCGATTTCACACTTGACTACACACTGCTGGCAGCCAAGCCGCAACGCGCATCCCTTGCCCCGGCCGGAGCTAACCTGCGCTATAACTTCGAGGGATTTCTCACCAATTCGGGCACCTTCATTGTCACAAGCCTGACCGCCCTGCCCCGATGCGAACCGCCCGTCATCGCGATTTCACCGGGAATATCCGACACCGATTTCCTAACATCCACGCGCCTGACAATCTCTTCCAACGAGGATGCCGTAATAAAATATACCTTAGACGGCACAAATCCGTTTGCCACAGCAGACGCCCTTACCTTCAGCCGTCCGCTGCGAATCGAATCTGACATCACGGTCACTGCGGCAGCCTTACGCCCGGGATACAGTCCGAGCGACTGCATCACCGCAAGTTTCCACCGCATCACTACAGAGACATCGACATTGGCATCCCTGAAAGCGGCCACCGACAAAACCGTTCTGTTTACAGGGACGATACAGGTCATAGCCTCCACCGCCCACTATCTCATTGTGAAGGATTCCAACAACACACGCGACTTCATCTATTGCCCGGACGGATGGGGAGACGAACCGCCGGCTGTAGGCAGCACCCTCACCGGCTTCATTGTCAGAAACGACAAGGGAATTATCACTGCCGACACTTATAAATCCACCTTCCGGCCCAATGGCGCCGGTGGAGCGGAAGCACCAGCAATAATCCCCCCCTCATCACTCCCCTCCTTCACTCTCCACCGCTATGTGACCGTGCGCGGTCGCTTCACTGACGCACGCACATTTGAGGGCACCCCCATTGTACATGGCGAGCTGGCACAGCCTGAAAACTATCCTGAAGACACACAGGGGCGCACATACGTGCTTACTGCTCTCCTCACATCAACAATAGACCATCAGCGATGCCTGATGCCTGTTTCAATCCGCGACGTGAGCGGTAAAGCACCTATCATAACCGCCGACTGCGGAGACTCACAGTTCTGGCCGTCAGCAACCATCACTGTAAGCCACCCCTCGCCCGGCGCCACTATATTTTACCGCACCGACTCCGACAAGTGGCACCGCTACAGCGAACCCTTTGAAGTCAGCGCCACGGCAACCATAGAGGCATACGCCGACGAGGCAGACTTCGAGCGCAATTATGCGACACCGCTGACGGTTACGCGCATGGAGCAATGCGGACAGGTAGCGATTTCCGAAACATACGCCGCCGACGGCACTGCCACCGTAAGCCTGGCCGCAGACGAGAGCGGAACCATACGTTACACTTTTGACGGCACAAATCCCTACACATCATCCACTGTCAGAATATACACCCGGCCATTCGAACTTAAAGTCACCGCAAAAATCCGCGCTTACCTCAGCGCACCGGGCAAGGCAGACGGTCCCGAAGCAGCAAGCGTAATTCCCGTCACCCTGATTGTTGACGCGATTACAGCCCCCGATGCCACCAACAGTGATATTTCAGTGGAAAACGGCAGAATCACAGCCCCCGAAGGCACCAGGATATATGACATCAGCGGCAGACTCCTCCCCTCGGATGCCATACTGCCCCGCGGCATATACATCATCATCCTACCCGACTCCACCCGCCGCAAAGTCCTGATACCGTAAGTTAACCTCACCGGAGTATAAGCTACTGACGTTCGCAACCTGCTTTTAAGATATTTATTGTACCTTTGCCAATCCAGTCGCTAACAAAACGACATCTTATAATACTGGCGATAAATCATACAATATGAAGAAAGCACTTATCACCGGCATAACCGGGCAGGACGGCAGCTACCTTGCCGAGTTTTTAATTGAAAAGGGCTATGATGTCCATGGCACTATCCGCCGCTCGTCTGTTGACTTCCGCGAGCGCATCGCCCACCTCGAGGGCCATGAGCGTTTCCACCTCCATTACGCCGATCTCGGTGACTCGATGTCGATTATCCAGGTGCTCAACAAAGTGAGACCGGACGAGGTGTATAATCTCGCCGCACAGAGCCATGTGCAGGTGAGCTTCGACTCCCCGGAGTTCACCGCCGACGTTGACGCCACCGGAGTGCTGCGCATCCTTGAGGGCATTCGCCAGTGCGGACTCGCCGACACTTGCCGTTTCTATCAGGCGTCCACCTCGGAGCTATATGGCAAAGTCGAGCAGGTGCCGCAGAACGAGGACACTCCTTTTCATCCCTACAGCCCGTATGCCGTGGCTAAGCTCTACGGATTCTGGATTGTCAAGGAATACCGTGAGGCATACAATATGTTCGCCTGCTCGGGCATACTCTTCAACCACGAGTCGGAGCGCCGTGGCGAGACCTTTGTCACCCGCAAGATTACCCTCGCGGCGGCACGCATCGCCCAGGGCAAGCAGGATAAGCTCTACCTCGGCAACCTCTCCTCGCTGCGCGACTGGGGCTATGCCAAGGACTATGTCGAGTGTATGTGGCTAATTCTCCAGCAGCCGCAGCCTGAGGACTTTGTCATCGCCACCGGTGTTCAGCACTCAGTGCGCGATTTCTGCCGCCTGGCTTTCCAGCGTGCCGGCATCGAGCTGCGCTGCGAGGGTGAGGGAGCCAATGAAAGGGGCAT
>JAIDJW010000112.1 GCA_029052015.1 Paramuribaculum sp.
CCCGCCCCGCCCCCCCCCCCCCCCCCCAGCCCTCCCCCCCCCCCCCCCTTCGTTATTTTCCAGCTCAACCCTGCCCACTTGCTATCTGCACCTCTCCTGGTGTCGGAGCTGGGTATAAGACACAGAATATACCCTTTGCTGTACTGCATGGCTTGCTATCCGGGGAGCGCACGAAGCCCTATCTCTACCCCCCCCCCACATCTTCCTGATTGGCAGCGAATTAATCGCGCGCCACATCACTCGCACATCTCCACCGATTTCTTACGCTTCCCCCCGTTCTATGCCCGTCATGGCAAGCGCGGGGATATGTACCATACCCGTACATAAGTACCGAAGAGACGACGCTATATAGCGCCGCCCCCATATCCATATCCGGATAGCACAAATTCAAACTTGCAAACTCATTTATTTATTAACCAATCAAAAATACAGGAAACGATATGAAAAAACTGTTACTATTGTTACTAACCCTACTCGCCATGGCTCCCCCACAGGCACAAGGACGAATACGTGTAGACCGTTTGTACGGGCTAAACAGTGACTGTACCGGTGCTTCAAGATATGATTACGATGGCGTACTAAACGCGACTAAAAACTTAAATGACTATGTCTATACAGTAAATCCAACCAAACAGAAAAAGGATCAACCACTGATAAGCAGCAGTAATTTTGTAAATATCTCCGAGATAAGATTCCGTCCGACACAGGCATTTACAAGCCTTAACGGAATAGAAATGACGGATGATGAAGCTGCTTTGTTCGGCACCGATGCCAAACCAATAATCATCAGCGTCAACACAAATTATCGGTTAAATTATGACAATTATTATGCAAGTTACGCGGAAAAAACCAGCGGCACCAGGGGGTTGACTGTAAACTCATCAAACGGCCTTTTCTTACAGCAAAATGTATTTATTACATTTAAGACATCTGACCCCAAATATCGCATTCATCAGATTTTCTTCGATGCTGAGGGTTTTACAAACACTTCCACTGCCTCAAACAAGTACTATTCCAATATTAAAACACTATTCAAGCCATATGGAACTTCAGCAACTGATGGTAAATGGCTTACAAATGCTGATGCAGATGGTATTCATCCGGACCCGAATAAATCCGGTGCAAAACTAACAGATAATCAGAGGCTATACTCCGTCACCGATCCAGAGGGAGCGGAATCCGTAGAATTCTGGACCGATAGAGTTGTAAACCTGGGCACAAGTAATCCACATTGTGCATACTTTTCAAACATAATCGTAGTGTGGGACGATGGAATAGCACCTCCACCCTCAGAGCCTGCGGCGCCGGTTTTGGCCATGGACAGATACAAGAATGAGGTGTACGAGCCTGGAGGATCTTACGAATTTCTCTCTATTGATGCCTACAGACCATACGCATTTCTGATGTCGGGAGACGGTGACGACGAAGGCACCGAATTCCGCTATGTCTGGAATTCTACAGAAGATATTACCATAGACAACTATGACAGCAAAACTACCAAATATGACCCAAGCGGCATTAATGCCAACGGTCTGCCGGTGCAAAACGGCACTTTGCGCGTGTTTGCCGTGAGAGGCGGCATGATAAGCCCCGAAACTCAGGTTGCATTCCGCGAATTGCCTGTAACCCCCTTCACAAGCCTCAACTCGCTCATGAAGCCGGAAAATGACGGCAAACTCGTGACCCTTGACATGAAAATCCGCACACGCGGCTTCATGAAAGACGCAAACCCCACACTCGGCAACGCATTCTATGATATGTTTGTGTATGACGGTGACAAGGCGGTAAAAGTACACTATTTCGCCTCAAACTACACCCCCACGACTCCCGACAATCCTTTTGACATCTACGACAAAGCTACAACAAAACCTATTCACAGCGACGAATACTGCACCTGGTCACAGGACTACGTGCTACTCGGCACCACTAACCGGACCTCACCCCACAGATATTACGCACTCGAAAAAACTATTGTCGGAATCTATCACCACAACAGCGGCAGCGCCCCGGAGATAGAAATATCCTCCAACGCCGCCAACTCATATAACTATTCTGACTTTACCGGTCCGGTGACATATCTCTTTCACGCCTACGGCGACGGCACATCCGTGACCAATCCCGGCAAAGGTATCCCGGCAACCAAAGCTGTGCAGAGCGTCAACTATCTCAGCGCCGCCGACTTCAACCACCAGCGCATTCTGCCGTCGGCTTTGTATCGCAACAAGATGCTCGAGCTCACCACCCCCGAGGGAGAAATCCAGAGAGTGATGATTGAGAGCACCTACAAGGCGGGAGCCGACGCACTTAAAGACGTCAGCCTCGTTGACGGCGAGCGCTATTATGTCGAAGGATTTATCGGCACATATGGCGTCAACTATGCCATCTATCCTATCGCCATAGCCAAATGCCCCGTGGCTCCGATACTGCTGGCTCCCAACAAAATCGACACAGAGGAAGTCAACATGATTTCGCCGAGTTTCCGCATCAGCATCAACCCGGCAGGTGTGGACGAGTCTACCGTATATAAATACACTCTCAGCGGCGTCAAGGCTAATGTGGCCGACAAAGGCGAGCTTACCTATGCCGAGGCCACCGACCCGGAGAAAGGCATACTCATATCTTCGGACTACTTCACCGCTACAAGCTGCGAACTCACAGTCACCGCTGTTCTCGGCTCGGTGGAATCCGCTCCGGTTACAGTCAGAATCACCCGCCACAATGCCACAGCTTACACTACCATAGCAGATTTCAAAGGCATTTATCTCGGCAAAGAGGATGACCTGCCGGAAATCGGCGACGGATTCATCGCCGACCCCGACCGCTACGGACAGATGACCGGCAAAGCGGTAATCGTCAAGAAAACCGAAGAATACCTCTATCTGCGCGACCTTGAAGTAAGCGCAGGAGCAACGGAGTTTACTTCTCAGAACTATATCCTTGTTCACAACTCCAACAAGTGGCACAATCCCACTGTCACGGTTAACGGCACCGAGCGCGAGCTGCAGGAGGGAGATGTGATAACCGGTTTCGCTATCGTGCCGGCTGTCACAAGCCAGAAAAATCTCGTAAGCGAAACCACCGGATTTGCCCGCACGGTGCGCTTCACAGGTACAACCATGGATGTCGCAACTCTTCAGCCTACCGAGGTAATCGTCAACAATATCGATGCCACCTCGCCCGACTACTTTGCCAATGCTTCAAAAAAACTCGGCGATGACGACCGTATGCGCTACTACAACCTCAAGACTGTGCAGGTGCTCCGCCGCCTCAATCCCGATGCTCCGGAGGATGCCGACAATCCCAACGCCAAGTGGACCTACAAACTCAAACTCGGATCGGATACCGAAGCCGAGTGGCCCGAACTGACACTCAACGTGTTTATTGTCCGCAACGGCTGGGCAGCCGCATGGGGCGACGACCAGACCACCGACGGACTCGTTTATCCGTTTGAAATCAGCGGAGTTGCCATGCGCAACGGCTCTGCAAATCATTTTGCGCTCGCCATGACCGATTTCAAGGGCACCGAAGCGCCCGCCGCACCATCGGTTGCGCTTGAAGGTGGCACAGACAACGGTGGCACTTCTGCCGTGCAGTATGTCTACACCGGCAAAATCGAGCTGAAAGGCGCAAGCGACGATGACCAGATATGGTACACCACCGATGGCAGCGACGCCCTGCAGAATCCCGCCCGCAAACTCTTCAAGGGCGATTACGAGGGTGAGAACTCCGACCTCGCTCTTGTTGGCGCCCGCGAGCAGGTGATTGTAAGTGCGTTTGCAATCCGTCCGGGCTCAAGCCCGAGCGCTGCCACAGTGCGCGTGTTCGAGCGTCTCGCCACCGAGCGTGAGTTTATAGCAAATATTCTTAAGGGCAACGACGGACAGTGGTATCATTTCAACGGCGATGTGAGAGTTGTGGCTGTGGGCGCCAACTACATGATGGTGCGCGGCGTGCTCGGCCAGTATCTGCCGATGTACTCAGCCGACGGCTGGGACAACCTCAAGACCGGCGACTATCTCACTGATTTTATCGTGCGCCACACCCTGAGCAACGGCAATATTCAGGTGAACGCCACTGAAGAGAGCACATTCACAGCATCTGCAAAGCCTGACGACATCAGCGAAATCGCAATCGATCAGCCCGAGGCGGTCACATCACTGTCCACTGCCAATCTGCGCCGCCTCGTCACCCTGCGCCACGCCGAAGTCACCGGCACTGACGGCAACTGGAGCATCAAGGGTCTCGATGACCTCGCTCAGACACGCAATCTTGCGGTGGGAGCCCTCGGCACCATGACAGGCGACGCGCTTAAGGACGGAGGTCTCTACGACATCACCGGATTTGTGATGTACGGCACCGACCGCAAGCTCGAACTGTGGCCTCTGAGCGCACGCGAGATTACCGTATCAACAGGAGTGACGGCCACCTTCAGCGCCGGCACCGAGACAAGCGGCAGCGACAACGAACTCACCGCCCGCTTCTATCCCATGACAGAAATCACCCTATCGTGCGCTGCTGAAGATGCACAGATTTATTACACCATCAGCACCGAGGATATTGCCGACGACAGCAAGATTGTGTGGTCGCCGTACGTCCGCCCGATAATCATGGTTGACAACGGACGCATCCATGCCCGCACCATAGAACCCGGCAAGGAGTACAGCGCACACCTCCACATCAACGCCGTGCGCTCGCAGATGAGCGGCGATGTGGAATTCACTGTCATCCCCAAGGACGGCAAGATGAGTGTCGCACTCTCAGCCAAGGGCGAAGTCGACCCGGCTACCGAGATACACTACGCTGTCGGTTCATACGCCGAAGCCGACTTCAAGACCTATACCGGTGAATTTGCCGTTGAGCAGACGGCAATCGTTTACGCACGCATCAAGGAGCCCGGCAAGATAGCCGGAGCTGTGAGCCATGTGCTTGTCACCGTGCCTGAAGATGCGACCCCGTCTGACAAAATCAGCGGCAAGGTCAACATCACCGCCGAACTCAACGACGAAGGCAAACCGGTTGTAACGATAGCTCCGGCAGACGAAACTCTCGCTCCCGGCAGCTATAAGATTTACTACACTCTTGAGGAGGGCATTGTGCTCACTCCTGAAAACGGCATCGAGTACACCGGCAAGTTCACCATGGACAAGAGCGGACTTGTCACCGCTATACTTGTGGAAAACGGCAAGCCTGCGGGCGAACCCAGCTATCTCAACGTATGGGCTGGTATAACCGGCATTGACGGAATTGAAGGCACAGACGCCTCAAGCAGCGTGAGAGTGGACGGCAACGACATCATCGCGCCTGAAGGCTCCGAAGTTTACGACCTCAGCGGCCGTCGCGTCAACCCCAACGGTCTCGCCGGCGGCATCTACATTGTCCGCACCCCCGACGGCAAGGCTGTCAAAGTGAGAATATAGTTCCCTAAATACGTTTAATAAAAAAGCGGGAGACGCATACGCGTCTCCCGCTTTTTCTTTCTTAGACTGGTCTTATTATCCTATTAGACCAATCAGTCTTAAATTCTAAACAGCTTAGAACTCATCCGGAGTGATGTCTATGGTCTGCTTTTCATCGGTTCCGGCCTTGACATATTCATAGCGGAGGCTCAGACCGAGCTTCTTGAGCATCTGCACTGTTGCCTGAGGCAGTCCGCTCATGATTGTCTTCTTTGACTCGGCATCGTCAGGAGCAGTGAAATCGAGCGATGCGGGATACTCGCATACATACACGAGGGTCTTGCCGTCAAGCTCAACCTTGTTGAGTTTAAGACCGTCCTGAAGAGGCATAGGCAACTGCTTGTTGAGCTGATCGAGCTGAGCTTTGAACATTTTCATCTCAGGCGAGTCCTCACACTGCTCAGTGGAGTCACCACCTTCTTTTGATGAAGTTCCGCCACAGGATGTCATGGCACCGGCAAGCAATACAGCCGATGCAAAAATCATTACTACTTTCTTCATTTTACTTTTATTTTTATATAGTTTTATTTGTGCGACACTACGCACATTTTTATTCAAAAACCTGAATCATCGGACGACCGATCCACACCTGCGGCTGCTTCACTCCAAGAAGCTCCGCCATGGTGGACGCGACATCATACTGCATCATGCTTTCCTCAAACTCTCCGCCCTTGCGGATGCCCTTGCCTGATATTATAAAAGGAGTCTCCATCTCATCCATGGTTATGCCGCCGTGACCGAAATCCTTGCCTCCATGGTCGGAGGTGATGATGAACACAGTATCATCAATGATACCTGCGGCGCGCACTGCCTCCACTATGCGGGCTATATAACCGTCAAGAGTTTTCAGCACGGCATAGTAAGCATCGCTTCCGTGACCATCAGCATGACCGACATGGTCGGGATTGTCAAAACAAACAGCTAACAACGCCGGTTTTTTGGATTTGATATACTCCACCGCCATGCCGCACAGCGCTTCCGGATTTTTGGTATAGTCTGGAGCCTGGGCATGATAGCTCACTGAAGCGGTGTCGACAAGATACTTGATTCCTTCCCATTCGTAAAGCACACCGATTTCAGCTTCCGGATCAGCATCACGGTATATCTGGAATATGGTCGGGAAGATATTGTTTTTTAATATCACACGCGACGGCAGTTCGGGAGTTTTGGAGCCCCATTGCGTATATCCGTGGAGTTCAGGACCCGCTCCCATGAACATCGACGCCCAGTTGGGAGCGCTCGAAGAGGGATTGACTGTGCGCTTTTTGAGAGTATAGCATCCCTCGTCCATAAATTTCTTTACTGTCGGCATATCGGCGGCAGGCATTGAATATGCTCCCCAGCCGTCAAGACCGATATAAACCACATGACCGGCCTTTTGCGCCGAAAAAGCAGAAAACGGACACATCAGCAGTGCTACCAATGCAAACATAATTCCTTTTTTAATATCATATTGTTTAAAGTAAACCATTTTTTTCTAAATAAATACTCTGTAAAGCATCATAGTAGCTGTCTGCGCTGAAACGACGCCGTGACTCAGCCGCTATTGCGCTGTAATCAAAATCTCGCGCGAGCATACCGCCGATTGCCTCTGCAAGAGACACTGAATCGCCGGGAGTGAAAAGCGCGCCGTTGCCCTCCCCAATCAGCTCCGGAATGCCACCGATAGCGGCTCCCACAACCGGAGTGCCGACGCATAGCGATTCGATTGCGGCAAGAGGGTTATTATCATAGCACTCCGAAGGCACAACCGAGAGCCGCGAACGGCGCAGCAATGAATGAACCTCACCGACAGACAGATTGCCGACAAACCGTATATTCTCACAGGCGGCATATATGCTTTCAAGACACTTTCTTTCCGGACCGTCACCTGCCACTGCAAGCTGCCACGATGAGCCGGAGGCAACTTCCAGGAGAGTCCTTACCCCCTTTTCAGCCGACAACCTGCCTACATAGCACACCCCGGAGCGTGTCCCCGGTGCATATTCCGACATCTCATCCGGCAAAAAATTGCTCAAAACATGCAGTTTTGACTCGGAAAAGCCTCCTCTAATCATCTTTTCACGCATAAAAGCACTCGGACATATAAATGCGTCTGTAACATTTTCTATCGACTTCCGGTTCCATCGCCTTGCCTCGACATACGCGAGCACCGATGCAGCAAGCGACCCCTTCATACACTTTGTGGTGACAACGCTGCGAGGGTTCTCAAGACATCGCTCACACACTTCACCGCCTCGCCTGAAGCTGTAGGCGGGACACACCAGCTTATAGTCATGGAGTGTCCACACCACCCTGGCGCCGGCCTTGTGTGCCTCCACAGCTACCGCAGGCGACAGATATGAATGAATATTATGAATATGCACTATGTCGGGGCGAAACTCACGCATAGCCCTACGCGCCACAGCTACGACTCCGCCACCGCCGAGCACCCGCGCGGCTGCCCGCACTTTTTGCACTGGCGTGCCGTCTATCATCACCCTCGGTACTTCAAACGAGCCTGGAGGAAGAGGCAGATTGTCGGGATGCGACATAGTCAGCACCGCAACCTCATGACCTTTTGAACGCAGCAAACGCTCAAGAGCGAGGAGATGGACACAGTCGCCCCCTCCCCGCCTGTAGAATTTGCTTACAAGAAGAATCCTCAGTCCGCTCAGTGCTCCCATGTGCGTGCGAGACCTCCCTCGCCTGTCTCCTTATATATAGAAGGCAGGTCATGACCGGTCTGTTTCATAACCTCCACAACTCTGTCGAATGACACACGGTGACCGCCGTCGGTAAATGCGGAGTAGAGGTTTGCGTCAAGAGCACGCGCGGCAGCGTAAGCGTTGCGCTCAATGCAGGGTATCTGCACGAGACCGCACACCGGATCACACGTCATGCCAAGATGATGCTCAAGTCCCATCTCCGCGGCATATTCTATCTGCGCCGGACTGCCGCCGAACAACTGGTTGGCTGCTGCTGCCGCCATAGCGCAGGCAACTCCGACCTCACCCTGACATCCGACCTCGGCGCCGGCAATCGAAGCATTATGCTTCACCACATTGCCGATGAGTCCGGCGGTGGCAAGCGCGCGATATATGCGTGAGTCAGAGAATTCACGGCTCTTTTTGAGATGATACAGCACCGCAGGCACAACTCCGCATGACCCGCAGGTCGGAGCGGTGACGATTTCACCACCGGAAGCATTTTCCTCACTGACAGCCAGCGCGTATGAGAATACCAGCCCTCGGCTCTGCAGATTGCTTTTGTAGCCTGATGCACGCACATGGTATGTGGCGGCACGTCGCCGCAGGCTGAGCGGGCCGGGAAGCACCCCCTCGCGATCAAGCCCACGCTCTACCGCTGCGCTCATGGTTTTCCACACCTCTGCAAGATAATCCCATATCTCCGGTCCCTCACACTCCTCTACATACTCCCAGTAGGATTTGCCGGTGCGCTCGCACCAGTCAAGGATATCCGTGAGTTTGGACATACCGTACACCTCTTCGCTTGCTGCAGTCTGCACTCCCTCTTCGGCAAGTTCACCGCCACCGACACTGTATACCGTCCAACAGTCGGTTTCATTCCCATCTGCGTCAAAAGCGCGGAATTTCATGCCGTTGGGATGGAATGGAAGAAATATTGTGGGCTGCCACTCTATTTCAACAGGAGCGTACGGAGTGAGAGTGTCAAGGATAGCGACATCTGTAAGGTGACCTTTGCCGGTTGCGGCAAGTGAGCCATAAAGAGTTACTATGTAGCGCGAAGCCTTCGGATTGCGCTCGGCAAAAATTGCGGATGCTCGACGCGGTCCCATTGTATGACTGCTTGACGGTCCGGTGCCGATGCGGTATAATTCCCTTATAGATTTCATTAGATTCAGGTTATATCGTTATTTAAAGACACAGCCCGGCGGGATACACTTTCCGCCGGGCTGAGATATGGTTCAAATGTTATTCAGTGGCCGGACTTAGTCGCGGAAGAACTTCATTAGATTGTTTTCAACCTTCTGGTTGCCGAGAAGAAGCATCTGGATATTGCCTCCGAGAGCTGCGGCGCCGCGGCTGCGGTTGTAAGTCATAGCGCTCTCCTCAAAGCTGTAGGGTCGACCCTGCTTGTCAATATTGATGATGTTGAACACCACAACTCCGGTATTGCCCTTGAGAGGACCGGTGAGTTTGCCGGGCTCGGTCACAGATACGGTGGCTGCAATGTCAGCGCCGCCGACACCGGGATTGTAGAATGAAAGCTGACCGAAATTCACATCGGTGGTGTCCACCTTTGTGTTCATGAGCTGCGCATAGCTTGCAAGATCACTGGCCTTGCCTTTGTACTGCTCGATGAGAGCGGCTGCTTTTTTGTTATTGCGCACCTGAGTGGTCAGATATGATTTCACGCTCTCTGCTGTTGCGGGCACATACTTATCATATATGTCATTGAGAGCAACGGCAAGGAAGCGACCGTCTGTCTCCTGACCGAATATCGGCGAAACCTGTCCCTTCTTCGCACCCAGCGCCCAATGAACGGCACCGCGGGTAGAGGGGATATTCTCGATCTGTGGAGTTGATTCCGATACTATTGCGGGGAATGCCTGATAGCCGGCATCGGATGCGTTTGCAGCAAATGCCTCGGCAGTGGTGTTGGCGCTCAGGAATGCCTGAAGGTCGCTCTCGAGCTTATTGACTGTTGCGCGCGAGGGTTCAGCGGTGTATGCGATGTGGGCAAGGTCATAGACTGTGACGGGAGCCTTGCGGCTGTTGACACGGATTATGCGCACACCATCGGTTGCTGCGGTGTCGGGAGTGAAATAGCGACCTACAGTAGCATTGACAAGCGCGTCGCGCATAAGAGCCATCTGCGGGTCGAGCAGGGGCACATCCAGATCTTTCTGCATACCCTGCACACCGGCTATCGTCGAAAGGCTGTCAAATGACAGACGACCGGCATTGAGCTCGGCGATTACAGAATCGGCAAGAGCACGGTTGCCGGCAAGAGCGAAGATATTGATATTGGCTGAGTCGGGTTCGATTGTCTTGCCTATGATTTTTGCAAGTGTGAAGTCATTGCCTATGCGTGACACAAGAGCGGCTCTGCCCACCGACGCGCTGTCGGCAAACTTCTGGAGACGGTTGTCAAGAATTGCTGATGCTGTGACTTTATTGCGGTTGACAATAAACTCAGGCATATCTGCGAGACCCTCGGTTGAAGGCTTTTCGTTAAGAGCCGCTATAGCTGCTTCGACTCTCTGCTCGGCGGCAACGAGGTCAGCGGCAGAGGGAGCGATTTCCACGCTTATATAATTGATTGAGCGCTGCGGAGCGTCAAGTGCGTAGTCGGCTTTGTTTTTCTCCCACTCCGCCTGTATCTCCTGGTCGGTCACAGCGTAGTCGTCGTCAGACAGCGACGAGAAGTCCTTCATCGCATACGCTACATGGGCGGTTGCTGCGGCATCGTCATACACTGCCTTGGCATCGAGCTCGTTGGCAGTGAGAGTGCCGGCAAAAAGTGTCTGGAATTTCTGCTGGAGAAGACTCTGCTCCATCTGCTTTTCAAGTGACACCCAATACTGACGAAGCTGGGCGGCATTCTGCTCGTCTATACCATAGTTTACAGGGTTATATGCCATATCATGAAGAGCGCGCGCGCTCTCGATACCCTGCTGGCGCAGCATTGCGTCGAGATAAAAGGAACCGCTGCCGAGCATTGCGTCGGTAAGCTCCTGGTCAGTGACTGTGAGACCAAGGTCTTTCATCTCTTTTTCCATGAGCTTTTCACCTACCATTGCTGCGAGAACCTGCTGCTGAAGCACAGCCTGGTCAGCTTTCTGACCGCTCTGCTGCATCTGCTGGTTGGCGAGCTCTACTCTGCGCTGAAAATCCTGAATGTCTATTTTCTGTCCGCCAACTTTGGCTACCGTTGTACCGGTGCCGAAGAATGTGCGGCCGGAAGTAAAGAAGTCACCGATGATGAACGCAAGGAGCGCCACACCGATAATCACGAGCAAAAGCACTGATTTGCTTCTGATTTTTTCTAATGTTGCCATTGATTATTTAATGATTTTTTTGATTGGCTTGAATTATAGCGCACAAAGATACGCTTTTTTCTGTTTTCGGCAAAATAGAAGCAGTTGCCAAATGCCTGCAATACTTTAACAGACCCCTCCATTTTGCATCTTTTAATCTCTTTTAGTGCATGAGGGTATGACTTATCGGCAGATTTGTTTGTTGTAATAATGCAACCGAAACAGAGACAGAGCGAAAGAAAAGATTTTAATGAGCAAGCAGCATAGTACAAATCCCAACATCCCTCGTCCCTATATGTCGGGTAGTGATACCGGGCTTTAGGGCTCTCATAAATAAATAGTTGAAACGTGAGAGGAGGAGCCGCAAGCTATTGCGACTCCTCCTTTGTCGGTTCTTATCGGTAATAACCCGGCTACACATTGAAGAGGAAATGCATGATGTCGCCGTCGGCAACCACATACTCCTTGCCTTCGACACCCATCTTGCCGGCTGAGCGTACCGCAGCCTCGCTGCCAAGCTCTACATAATCCTCATACTTGATAACTTCGGCGCGGATAAATCCTTTTTCAAAATCGGTATGGATGATTCCGGCACATTTCGGAGCCTTGCTGCCGCGAAGGAATGTCCATGCCCTCACCTCGTCCGCACCGGCAGTAAAGAATGTCTGGAGATCCAGAAGGGCGTATGCTGCACGGATAAGACGCGCCACACCGCTCTCTTCCAGCCCTATGGATTCAAGAAATTCCTTACGCTCCTCGTAGGTGTCCAGCTCGGCGATTTCAGCTTCGGTCTGCGCTGCCACAATCAGCACCCCAGCATTCTCTTCCTTTACGGCTTCTTTCACCGCATCGACATAAGCATTGCCGGTTGCCGCCGACGCATCATCAACATTGCAGACATAAAGCACCGGCTTTGAAGTCAGCAGAAAGAGCTCGCGGGCAAATTTTTCCTCATCGGGAGTGTCAAGTGTCACAGAGCGTGCCGGCTTGCCTGCTTCAAGCGCCTCTTTATAACGCGCAAGCACTTCATACTGCATTTTGGCAGTCTTGTCGCCACCGGTCTGAGCCTGCTTGTATGTGCGTGCTATTCTGCCCTCTATAGTCTCAAGGTCCTTTATAAGCAGCTCATAGTCGATGATTTCCTTATCGCGCACCGGATTTACCGAGCCGTCGACATGAGTAATATTATCATCGTCAAAGCAGCGGAGCACATGGATTATAGCATCGGTCTCACGAATGTTTGCGAGAAACTTATTGCCGAGTCCTTCGCCTTTGCTCGCGCCTTTCACAAGACCGGCTATATCTACTATCTCCACTGTTGCAGGAACCACGCTGCGTGGATTGCACATCTCGACCAATTTTGTCAGACGGTCGTCCGGCACTGTTATCACCCCCACGTTCGGCTCTATGGTGCAGAACGGGAAATTGGCAGATTGCGCCTTTGAGTTTGACAGACAGTTGAAAAGGGTCGACTTGCCGACATTTGGCAGTCCGACTATGCCGCATTTTAATGCCATACTATTAATTTTCTGATTTGAGAGCACAAAGTTAGTGAGAATTCGCGAAAAAAGCGACAATCCACGCTATATGACACTCACGATTTATTCTTGCCGGATAAAATACGCTGGATATTATAACCTATTTCCTTAAACCGACTTGTTACCGGAGTGATAATAGGCCGGAACGGGCGCTCGGCTGCCGGAGTGTAGATATACAAAGCTCCGGGATGGCACTTCACACAGGTAGTTTCGCCGAGCATCACCGGCTCTCCGTCAATGTGCGCGGCGCCCGCCGACTTTCTTGTAATCGTTGCTTCCTTTACCTGAAACGTGTGGTATAGAGTATTGCGGTTGATATACCCGGTGAGCATATCCACCCCTACCAGGGCTGTGGATATAGGATTGCCCTGGTGGATTATGGTTATGTCAAGGAGACCGTCAACCATCGATGCACGTGGAGCTATATATGCGTTGTTGCCATACTGCGACGCATTGCACACTGCCACAACAAAAGCGTTTTCTGTTATCACAGAACCGTTTGCGCTGATTACATATTCCTCCGAATGAAACTTCTTATACTCCGCAAATGCGCTACGTATATATGTGATGAAGCCGCGCTGCTTCTGCTCCGCGAAGCTCTTGCTCACCGCCGCATCGAAGCCCATGCCGAATGTGCAGAAAAAGGGTATATCGTCGGCGGTGCCGTAATCACAGGCCACTATATGGTTTTCGGCAATTATCTCGAGAGCCGCATCAATATCGACCGGTATGTCGAGATGACGCGCCAGCCCGTTGCCTGAGCCACAAGGCAAAATGCCCAATGCTACAGATGACCCGCAGAGGGCTTTTGCGGTTTCATTGACTGTGCCGTCGCCTCCGGCGGCGACAACAGAGTGATAGCCTTTGGCAACAGCTTCGGTGGCGAGGCGTGTGGCGTCTCCGCGGGCTGTAGTCCATGCAACATCTATATCAAGGTCTATGTCCGCAAGACGTTGGCGCACTGCCTTGTCAAGACCGCGCTTGTTGGTCGTCCCCGAAATCGGATTGATTATAAGCAGACATTGTTTCCTTTCCATAACTGCAAATTTAACCAATTTCGCACAATCTGCCTAATCCGGACTATCTAAACGACAAATATACTACTCAAGCATTCCGCGCAATTCTGGGAATATTCCGGGAGCTGCCGTAATCACCGACACACCACGGTTTTCCCTCAGGCTCTCGCTGACTGCCCCGCCTTCTGCAGCTATAAGAAGCCCGGCGCACACATCCCACGGATGAAGCGCAAGCTCCCAGTGGGCATCAAGATAACCTGCGCCGACGTATGCAATCTCAAGAGCGGCAGTGCCGAGCCGCCGAAGTCCTCTTACCATCGGGAGCACTCTCAGCACATTTGCCGTATTGTTGTCCGGATTAGTGGCACGGTCTACGGGAAATCCGGTGGAAACTACCGCACGCTCTATTTTAGTGAGAGAACTG
>JAIDJW010000113.1 GCA_029052015.1 Paramuribaculum sp.
GGGCAGCAGTGAGAATGCAGTCCGTGTTGACGGCGACAGCATCGTCGCTCCCGAAGGCAGCGAGGTGTTCGACATCAGCGGCCGCAGAGTCAACCCCACCGGCCTTGCAGGCGGTGTGTACATCGTACGCACTCCCGACGGCAAAACCGTCAAGGTCAGAATTTAAAAATTGACTGCGGCGCAGTCAAGGCCGTGAGGCTGCCACCTGCGCCTAATCCCGGTCAATATATAATAATCATATCCAATTACAGTATTTCTGTATAATAATCGGCGCCGGTTCTCGCGAGAGAGCCGGCGTTATTTTTTCGGTTCAGAAGTTTATGGGTTAGGAAGCCTTTTTGAAGTTTTTATGTAATTTTGCAGCATGGACTGGCTACAGACTGTTTTTATAACTCATTCACCGCTTCAGGCAGTGATAGTGATTTCGGTAATTATTGCCGTTGGACTCGGACTTGGCAAGATTCACATCTGCGGTGTGAGCCTCGGCGTCACCTGGGTGTTTTTTGCAGGAATTCTCGCCGGTCATTTCGGACTCAGCATCGACAGCTCCATGCTTGCGTATGCAGAGAGCTTCGGCCTGGTGCTGTTTGTCTATGAGCTGGGGCTCAAGGTCGGTCCGGGCTTCTTCAGCTCGTTCCGCACCGGTGGCGTCAAGCTCAATCTGCTTGGGCTGACTCTCGTGCTGTTTGGCACACTCACCGCCATAGCTTTTTCATTGGGTCTCGGCATACCGATGGCCGACATGGTGGGCATAATTGCCGGAGCCACGACCAACACCCCATCGCTCGGAGCGGCGCAGCAGACCCTGCAGCAGCTCGGGCAGAGCGCGAGCGGAGCCGCCCTGAGTTGCGCCGTGACCTATCCTCTCGGAGTTATCGGCGTAATACTCGCCATTATCCTGATACGCAAGCTCGCGGTAAAGCCGGCTGACATAAGCAGCGGCGACGGCGACGCGGACACCGGCCACACCTACATAGCGGCGTTTCAGGTGCATAATCCCGCAATTTTCGGCATGACTGTCCGACAGGCCGCAGCGCTTATACAGCCCAAATTCGTAATATCCCGCCTGTGGCGCAACGGCACGGTGAGCATACCCACCTCGGAGACTCCCCTTGTCGAGGGCGACAGGCTGCTTGTGGTTGCCACCGAGCGCGATGTGCCTGCGCTGACGGTGCTATTCGGCGAGCAGGAGCACACCGACTGGAATGCCGACGACATTGACTGGAACGCCATAGACAGTTCGCTGATATCCCGCCACATTGTAGTGACGCGACCGGAAATAAACGGCAAGCGCCTCGGCTCGCTGAGGCTGCGCAACAGCTACGGCATAAACATTTCGAGAGTGCTGCGCAGCGGAGTCAAGCTGCTCGCCACTCCCGACCTCGTGCTTCAGCTCGGCGACCGGCTCACGGTTGTTGGCGAAGCAAAAGCGGTAGAGAATGTGGAGAAGGTGCTCGGCAACACCGTCAATGCGCTGCGCGACCCCAACCTCGCCGCCATATTCATCGGCCTGGTGCTGGGACTGCTGCTCGGCAGCGTGCCCATCTTTGTGCCCGGAGTGGGAGCGCCGGTGCGTCTGGGACTTGCCGGCGGCCCTATCGTTATCGGCATTCTCATCGGCGCGTTCGGACCCCGGTTCAAGCTCGTGACCTACACCACCCGCAGCGCCAACCTCATGCTCCGCGGCATAGGGCTGTCGCTCTATCTCGCCTGCCTTGGGCTTGATGCCGGAGAGCATTTCCTTGACACTATACTGCGCGCTGACGGCGTGACATGGATAGCGGTTGGATTTTTCATAACCCTTGTGCCGTCGACGATAATGATTTTTGCAGCAATGCGCTGGGCACGGCTCGACTTCGGCAGCGCCTGCGGCACTGTGTGCGGAGCCATGGCAAACCCTATGGCGCTTACCTATGCGAGCGACACCCTGCCGGGCGACAATCCCGCGGTGAGCTATGCCACGGCATATCCTCTGGCAATGTTCTGCCGGGTGGTTATCGCCCAACTTCTCGTGCTCTTTTTTGTATAGAATATATAGACTACCATAAACACCGCCTACCATGAACAGCAAGCAACCGATTGTCATAACGATAGGACGCCAGTTTGGCAGCGGCGGACGAGAGCTCGGACGCACTCTCGCCGATGCATTCGGATTTAAATACTACGACAAAGAGCTGCTGAGCGAGGCCGCCAAGCGCGCAGGCATGAGCCCGGAGTTTTTTGAGCGCAACGACGAGCGCGCCCCGACATTTCTCAACGGCATTTTCTCATTCTCTTTCGGATTCGCGCCGACCAATGTCTATGCCGGCTCCACTTCCATAAGCGATGACAGCCTCTACCGCGCCCAGAGCGACTTCATACACTCGCTTGCCGAGGAAGGCAGCTGCGTGATTGTGGGACGAAGCGCCGACTATGTGCTGCGCGACCATCCGCGCTGCGTGAGCCTCTTTGTTCACGCGCCCATGGAGAAGTGCATTGACCGCATCACAAGCCGTCAGCCTGAGCTCACAAGAGAAAAAGCACGCGCCCGCGCCGAAAAAATCAACAGACTCCGCGCCAACTACTACAACTTCTATACCGACAGGACCTGGGGAGCCGCATCAAGCTACGACCTTACTCTCGACACATCGCTGCTGTCGATGAACGAAATCACCGAGCTGGTGCGCCTTTATCTCGACAAACGTTTCCCCGTCAATAAATAACGCAATATTTATACCACTTCTGACTTTTTTTGTAACTTTGCACGGTTTTCACGATAGAAATCATGGAGGCCACCATCATTTACACCATCATCTCAATTCTATCGTATGCGAAATACAAAAAGCGCTGTCCTCATACTTGAAGACGGCACCCGCTTCGAGGGTAAATCATTCGGATATGAGGCATCTACCGCCGGCGAAGTTGTGTTCAACACCGCTATGACCGGCTATCCCGAAAGCCTGACCGACCCCTCTTACGAAGGTCAGATTCTTGTAACAACCTACCCCATTCTCGGAAACTACGGAGTGCCTCCGCGCAGAGAAAAGGATGATGTGAGCGAGTACTACGAAAGCGACCATATCCACGCTAAGGCAATCATTGCTCAGGACTACAGCTTCAACCACTCCCACTGGCAGGCCGACCGCTCGCTCGACCAGTGGCTCAAGGAGGAAAAAATTCCCGGAATATACGGCATCGACACCCGCGCCCTGACCAAGCACCTGCGCGAAAAAGGCTCCATGCTCGGCAAAATCATCATCGAGGGCTGTGACGACGTGGATTTCTACGACCCCAACGCCGAAAATCTCGTTGCAAAAGTGAGCACCGACAAGGTGGAGATTCACGGCGCAGGCGACAAGACCGTTGTGCTGGTTGACTGCGGAGTGAAACACAACATCATCCGCTGCCTCACTCGCAGAGGAGTAAAGGTGGTGCTTGTGCCGTGGAACTATGATTTCAACACCATGGACTACGACGCACTTTTCATCTCCAACGGCCCCGGCAATCCCGACATGGCAGAGGAAACGGTGGTCAACATCCGCAAGGCTATGGAGACAGGAAAGCCAATCTGCGGTATATGCATGGGCAACCAGCTCCTGAGCAAGGCCGCCGGAGCGAAAACCTACAAGCTGAAATACGGTCACCGCAGCCACAACCAGCCGGTGCGCCGCGTGGGAACAGACGAATGCTACGTCACTTCGCAAAATCACGGCTTTGCCGTTGACTCCTCTACCCTGCCCGATGACTGGGAACCGCTGTTTGTAAATATGAATGACGGCACCAACGAGGGAATACGCCATAAAACCAAACCATTCTTCTCCGCGCAGTTTCATCCCGAAGCAAGCAGCGGACCTAAGGACACCGAATTCCTTTTCGACGAGTTTATCAACATACTGTAGTAC
>JAIDJW010000114.1 GCA_029052015.1 Paramuribaculum sp.
CGGGCTCAGACGAGCCTGACAGAATTTCATGAAGTTGCGTTTAAGGTCCTCGTTTTTGGTTATTAGCGCGCCTATGAGGATGCCGCACTCGCTGTAACGCTTGGACACGTAGTCGATAAGGACCACCTGATTCTCTATGCCGGGAAGATGGAATGCCGATATATAAGGAGCGCCGGTGTAGCAGAATTCGCGATAAACCTCGTCGGAAAACAGGAAAAGATCATATTTCTTCACTATATCCCGGATCTGGTTCATCTCTTTCTGCGTATAGAGGTAGCCTGTGGGGTTGTTTGGGTTGCAGATGAGTATGCCTCGGGTGCGTTCGGTAATCAGTTCCTCGAATTTCTCCACCGGAGGCAGAGCGAATCCTTCGTCGATGCTTGAAGGCACGGTGATGATTTTTGCGCCAGCGGATATGGCGAAAGCCATATAATTGGCGTATGCCGGTTCGGGCACAATTATCTCGTCGCCGGGGTCAAGGCATGCCATAAAAGCGAAGAGCACCGCTTCCGAGCCGCCGGTTGTCACTATGATGTCGTTTGCATCTACATTGATATTATACCGGTGATAATACTCGGCAAGTTTTTCGCGGAGCGAGAGGATGCCCTCCGAAGGGCTATATTCCAGCACCTTGCGGTCAATGTGCTTCAGCGCATCAAGACCCTCCTGAGGAGTCGGCAGGTCGGGCTGTCCGATATTCAGATGGTACACCGTTGTGCCCCGGGCTTTCGCTGCATTGGCAAGAGGTACTAATTTTCGTATGGGAGAGGCGGGCATCGCTTCGCCGCGCTGCGACATTTTTGGCATAGTGGATTGTTTATATATTACGGTCCGCATGGACCTTAAACTATATGCAAAGTTAACACAATTTCGCAATATCCGCAAGTGTCCGACACTTGCAATTGGCACGGTTTTTGTGTACTTTTGTATTATTATGAAAGAAAATTCGGTAAATATGACTCAGGATACTCTCTCCTCTCTTCAGGCAAGTGTGCGTGCTGATGCAGCAGCCGGGCGTTTCTGCCGTATGTTTGATACGGTTGACATCATGGTCGGCTCGGATCCCGGAAGCGCTGACATGGCAAGGGCTCTGCGCACGCAGTACGATGCTTTGTGCTCTTACGCAATGGCAGGGGCGCCGGATGCCTCGAGGCAATTGATGCGCGCCGATATAGGTTCTGCGGTTATAGAGCTTGCGGATAAAGCCCTTCATGCCGCACGGGCTGCGGAGTCTCCGAAGTTGTATTACGCCAGATACCGCTACGAAAATCTCAGAAATGATTCCATCCGGAGTCTTATAGAGGAATATGTAGGAAATAACTCCACGCTGAGCATGGCTCTGCTCACAGGCGCTTCAGACGTCACTACTCCCCAGGGCGAGTCTCTTCTGAAGAAACAGGAAGAGCTGGCTGTAAGGATATTTAATAAAATATGGACAACACCCTCCATTGTAACCGATGCTTTCCATGCTATTGACACCGCCTTGCGCTCTGACACACTGCCTTCGTCTATAAAGGAGAGTATTATATGGGCTCTTATGCTTGGCGGACTTGAGGTTTATCAGGGCGCAAGATTGCTGTCGCTCGGAAGATTTTATGTCGAAGCCGGTTCTCAGCGTCTCAGAATGTCCGCCCTTGCCGCATTCCTTGTCTTGCTGTGGCGTCACCGTGACATAGCTCCCGGTGTGAAACTTACAGGTGTGCTGGATATGATGAGAAGCCGCAGCGAATGGACTCAGGAGGTGAGGCTGATGTCCATGCAGCTTATCCGCACACGTGACACAGAGCGAATCTCGTCAAAGTTGAAAACAGAAGTGTTTCCCGCTATGATGAAATTGCGTCCGGGACTTGAAAAGCTCGGTGAACTCGGTCCGGATTCAGACCTCTCGGCTTTAGAGGATAATCCCGAATGGGAGGAAATTCTTGACAAGAGCGGACTCACCGATAAGCTTAAAGAGCTGACCGACCTCCAGAGCGAGGGTGCGGACCTGATGATGGCTACCTTTTCCAACCTCAAATCATTTCCATTCTTCAATGAGGTGGCGCATTGGTTCACGCCTTTCGCCACGGACCGCTCGGAGGTGAAACCGGTATTGGCCGGAGGGCTGAGCGGCATCGCTGAGATAATTGCGGCATCACCATTCCTTTGCGACAGCGACAAATTCTCGATGATTTTTTCGCTGGACCATATTCCATCGGCGCAGCGTGAACTATTTGCTTCACAGCTGAAGGCGCAGGACATTAACGCTGCTGAACTCCGCGCCGGCTCACTCGATGTTACTGACAAAGCAGGAGAATCCGTGGCGCGCACGGTTGTGCAGAATCTCTACCGCTTCTTCAAATTGTTTCGCAGAAAGGGGGAGTTTTACGATCCATTCGCCAACACCCCGGACCTCACCTCTCTGCCTGCTCTGAGAGATGCGCTCGGCAATACTGAAAATATCAGGGTTGTAGCCGAATTTTTCTTCAAGCGCGGCTATTATCAGGAGGCACTTGTTCATTTCAAGGAACTGCTTGCTGATAATCCCAACGACTATCAGCTGCTGCAGAAAGCCGGCTATTGCCATGCCGCGGAAGGCGATATGACGCAGGCAATCGAGATGTACCGCCGGAGTGAACTCCTTGCGCCTGACAGCGAATGGACGCTTCGCCGCCTCGCCTCGGCATACAGGCTGGTCGGCGACTTGAATACGGCTCTAGAATACTACAGACGCCTGGAGGCATTGCGTCCCGACGATTTGAACACTTCCCTCGCGATTGGCCATTGTCTTCTTGAAACAGGCAATTATGCCGACGCGCTCAAAATGTATTTTAAGGTAGAGTATCTTGCGCCGCAGAGCAAAAAGACCATCCGTCCGATTGCATGGTGCCTGTTTCTGACTGGAGACTACGGGCGCAGCAAGTCATATTATGACAAAGTGCTTGAGGATTCGCCCACAGCCGCCGACTTTATCAACAGGGGACATCTCGCTATGGCTACCGGTGATTTCAAAGAGGCGTGTGAGTATTACCGCAAGAGCATCGGAGTTTCTTCGCCCGCCCGGTTCGAAAGCGCGCTTTCAGCCGATATGCCGGCGCTTCTGTCGGCAGGTGTGGATTTGGTATTGATTGAAATAGTTACTGACAAAGCTTTAAACGATGAGTGAACAGCATAATAACCCGCTTTATGCTCCTTTTGGAGGAGAATTTGAGGCGACGCCCTTTGACAAAATTGACATAGCTCACTTCGAGCCGGCTATCTCCCGAGGCATTGAGCTTGCGCGCAAAGAGATTGAAAATATATGCGCTGACGGGCGCGAGCCCGATTTTCAGAATACAATCGTTGCGCTTGAGCGCAGCGGCGAGGACCTTGAGCGGGTGCTCAATGTCTTTTATCCGCTGCTGTCGGCTCTCTCCTCGCCGGAGCTTATGGAGCTTTCGATGAAGGTAGCGCCGATGCTCTCCGAGCACTCCACATCGATTATTCTTAACAAAAGATTGTGGGAGAGAATCAGAGCAGTATATGAAAAGCGGGCGGATTACTCTCTCGATGCGGAGGAAAACACTCTCCTGAATGAAACATACGATTCATTCCGGCGCAACGGCGCTCTGCTTGAGGGCGCGGAAAGTGAGGAGCTGAAGAAAATAAGCGCCGAGCTTACAGAGCTTACCACTCTATTCGGTCAGAATGTGCTCAATGAGCTAAACACCTATGAGATATATCTGAAAGAGAATGACCTTGACGGCCTGCCGCAGCGGCTGATTGATGAGGCATCTGAAGCGGCTGCATCCAAAGGCCGTGACGGCGAATATCTGTTTACATTGTCTCAGCCGGTGTATATGTCCTTCATGAAATATTCCTCCCGGCGCGACCTTCGTGAAAGGATGTACCGGCTATATACCGGCAGAAATATTTCCGGAGAGTTCTCGAATACAGGCATAGTGTCGCGCATTGTCGAGCTGCGCCTGCGCAAGGCCCGGCTGCTTGGTTATGACACCTACGCCGACCTTGTGCTGGCCAATAAGATGGCGCGTAACAAGGATAATGTTTTCAGCCTTCTGGATTCTCTTGCCGAGTCATATCGTCCAGCGTGGCTGCGTGAATATGCAGAGCTGAAAGAGTTTGCGGACGAGAAGGGGCTGTTGACAGACGACATCAGGCAGTGGGATTACAGTTATGTCGCCAACAAGCTCAAGGAAGCCCGCTACAGCTGTGACGAAGAAGCATATCGTCCATATTTTCCTCTGGCTGCCGTTGTTTCCGGCGTATTCGCTCTTGCAACGCGCCTTTATGGCATTTCATTCACAAAAATAGACTCTCTGCCTGTCTATCATCCCGACGTGGAGGTTTACAGAGTAGATGATGAGGACGGGTCGTACCTCGGTTTGCTTTACACGGATTTCTTCCCGCGTGCGAGCAAGCGCCCCGGCGCATGGATGACTGACTTCAAGGGTGAATGGATTGATGATTCAGGCAAGAGTCACAGACCTCATGTGTCGATAGTGATGAACTTTACCAAGCCATCCGGCACCACCCCGGCTCTTCTATCCACCTCGGAGGTAAGCACGCTTCTCCATGAATTCGGTCACGCTCTTCATGGTCTTTTGGCAAAATCACGTTTCTCTTCGTTATCCGGCACCAATGTGCGCAGGGATTTTGTGGAATTGCCGTCACAGTTCAACGAAAACTTCCTTACCTGTCCGGAATTTCTGAAGACTTTCGCACGCCACTGGAGCACCGGCGAGCCACTTCCCGAGGAGATGATAGACCGCCTTGTCAAGTCGCGTCAGTTTGGAGCGGCATACGCATGTCTGAGGCAGTTGAATTTCGGGCTCATTGACATGAAATGGCACACGATAACAGCTCCGGTTGATGATGTAGCGTCATTCGAGCGCCTGGCAGGTGAAGCAGTGCAACTCTTTGAGCCGATTGACAATTCCCTTGTGTCGCCTCAATTCAATCACATCTTCTCCGGAGGATACGCAGCAGGCTATTACAGCTACAAGTGGGCTGAGGTGCTTGACGCCGATGCCTTTGCTGCTTTTGAGGAAAACGGCGTCTTCGACAAGGCTACCGCACTCTCGTTTCGCACCAATATCCTTGAAAAAGGAGGCTCGGAAGAACCTGATGTGTTATACAGGCGCTTCCGAGGCCATGATGCTTCTATCGACGCGATGCTGCGTCGCGACGGTATCAGATAAATTTTTCCGGAACGCTCCGGCATCCGCGCAGATAGTCGGAGGCGCCCATCCGTTTCTTGCCCTGAACCTGGAGCGAAAGGATTTCCAGACGCTTGTCGGCGCAGTCCACCCACATCCGTCCGTTTTCCACGGATATGCGCCCAGGGTTGGAGGCAGGCGCATCGGTGGATAATGTGTCAAGTATCTTGACGCTTATCTCCTCGGCCCCCTCCTGCATGATTGTCCATGCGGCAGGGTAGGGTGAAAGCCCTCTGATATGGTCGCGCACCTTCTTGGCGCTCTCATTCCAGTTTATCCGGCAGTCATCTTTGAATATTTTAGGTGCCGGGCAAGGCGTATTGTCCTGCTCCAGTATGCTCTGTGCTACGGGGTGCACGTTGCCTTCCGCTATATCCTTGACGGTTTGCAGCGCAAGCTCTGCGCCCAATGCCATCAGCCTGTCATGCACGGTCCCCGCGTTGTCGTCTTCGGTTATAGGTGTCTCAAGTTTGCCGATAACATCACCGGTGTCTATCTCGTGAGTCAGGAAAAATGTGCTCACGCCGGTTTTTGTCTCGCCGTTCATTATGGCTCTGTTGATTGGAGCCGCACCGCGATAGCGCGGCAGCAGAGAGCCGTGAACATTGAATGTGCCGAGCGGGGGCATCGCCCACACGCTCTGCGGCAGCATTCTGAAAGCGATGACGATAAACAGGTCGGCGTCAAACGCCTTCAGCTCCTCCTGAAATTCGGGCGATTTCAGATTTGCAGGTTGCAGCACCGGTATGCTGTTTGCAACCGCATACTGTTTCACAGCGCTTTCGAGCAGCTTGTGCCCTCTTCCCGCAGGTTTGTCGGTCGCGGTGACAACCGCCCGTATGTCGCACCCCGCTTCCTTGAGAGTCCTCAGACTCTCTACAGCAAAATCAGGCGTGCCGAAAAAAACTATCTTTATATCCTTATAATCCATTAAAGCTTTTTTATTCACTCACTTCAACATTTGTGGCATTTTCCGCCGCATCAATCTGGGAGAGAGCAAAAGAGTAGGCACCGATGGATATGGCCTTGCTTGCGCCGAGTTTCGACATGATTATGCCGACGCGCTTCATCGGGTCGTAGGCGACAGTGCGGTCGGAGCCGTAGACCTTTATCTGCCGCTCCTCGCCCTTGGCGAATGCCTGGAACTCCGCCTCGTCGTCGAGGTCGAATACCTTCATCTGCACCCTGTTGAGCTCCTCGCCTTTGAGCGACGTTAGCTTGCCGCGCATCTCGCCGAGAAGAGCCGGCATGAAGTATTTGCGCGCGCCGGTAAGACCGCCGCCGAGCACTATCAGACCGTCAACGAGAGTCACCCCGGTAGCGATAGCGTCGCCTGCAATCTCGCCAAATTCGGCAAAAGCCTTTATGGCAGCTTCGCGGTTGCCTTCACGTGTGCCCTCAGCGATTTCGCATATGTCCTTCGGCTCGAGGCCGTGGTCGGCATTTCCGCTCAGCTCGCCATACACTCGCTTGATTGCACGGATAGCAGCTCCCTCCTCGACAAAGACTTCTCTTTGCTTTTTGTGTCTCAGGCAGAAGGTCTCCACGCACGAGTTGTCGCCGCGGTTCAGCTTGTCGCCGACAACCATGCCGATGCCGAGTCCGGTGCCGAAAGTGTAGCCAAGAAGATTGTGATAACGCTTAGAGCTTCCCGCCTCGGCCAGACGCGCGTTCACTTCCGGCAGAGCGCCGCCGATAGCCTCGCCGTAGGCAAAGAGGTCACCGTCATTGTTGATGAACACCGGCACCCCGAAAGTGTCGCTCAGGAAAGGACCGAGAGCCACTCCGTCACGGAAAGAGGGGAAATTTGGCAGATACCCGCCGATGATGCCGTTGGGATAGTCTGCCGGACCGGGAAAAGCGAAACTTATTGCTACCGGTTTTTTATCGAGTTGCGATATGATTCTTTTAAAACCTTCCACCATAGTGGCAAGGCACAGGTCAAGGTCCTGTGCGCGTGAGGGGAGTGTTATCGGATCAACAATAAACTTGTTGGCCTGCATTGCGCCGAAAACGAGGTTTGTGCCTCCGGCGTCAAGGGTGATGACAATACGTTTGTCGAATTTATACATGAGTTATCAAGGTATTGAGGTTTATTTATTCAACCACAAATTTATATATAAATCGGGATATTTCTGCGCCGACGCAGTAAAAAAGTCTCTCTTTGCGGGTTTATGCTTTTGCGACATGACAAAGCGAATGCTGCATCGGCGAAGTCTTACCCGCCGATGCAGCATTGGTTTTTGTAAAATGGAGTAGGGTATTAGTGTCAGGGATCAACATCTCGCACGCAGCGGATATATCCGCTTGAAACTTGCGTTCCTGCATCATATCTAACTCCCATATATTTTCTGTCACCCCACTCACCTGAAGTATATCCTTCTCCCTGTGAGTTGTAAAATGCAATAGTGCAAGAAATATAATACTGATATATGCTTGGAAAGTCTAGCACACCAAGGTTAAGCATAATGGCGAGTTCTTTCTGGTTCGGTACTCTCCAGCCTGTCTCACCTCCGGTATTCAAATATGAACATGGATTATCACCGTTATTAAGGGAGCTACCGCTAACCTCATTGTTGTTTCTGGTTGTAGCGTACTGAAATGCATAATAGCAGCGGTTATACTTCTGGTCGGCGATAGTGTGTACCGGTATCTCGTCTGTGAATTTTTCAGTGCGTACAGAGTTCATGTCGTAGTAGCTCATGCGTACAATGCGATTAGTTTTATCAGCCGAGTATGCGGCGCTGACTTTTTCGCCCTTTGTTACGGTTGACAGATTCGAGCCGAGATTGCGTATGCAGCGCACTTCCCAGGGAGTGCCGGAGCAATACTGAGGTATTCCTTGTGTCCATTCCGATGTAGCAAGACCCTCCATGGTCCAGAGCACCTTGTTATTGCTCGCATACATGAGATATCGTGTGGCATTACCGTTATTACCGTTGTTTATTATATTAGGCGTATTGTCATAATCCATGATAGGATTTTGCAGCGAGTTTCGTCCAAGAATCATGCGCAGATATTTGCCGACGGCAGGCACATACCATCTCAGTTCGTTTGGTTGAATCTCACCATCGCCGTTAAGGTCACGGTTGCGGTTCATGCAGGAGTTTATCGCCTCGACTAAAGCGCTCGTCTGCGGGTCGAGTGTATTACTGGTGGATTTAGTGCCGGTAAAATCGGCAGCAGCAAGCAGGTTGACATACTTTGCATCAGCGCTATATCCCTGCTTATTATTTACAGCCGGAATATACTGCTGTGTAGTTGTTTTAAGCACGGTATTCCAAGATTTGTTTGCTTTATTATTGTAAGTATCCGCACCTGTACCTGTCACACCATTAAGCCACAGCCACACATTGTATCTGCCATTGGCGTCATCGAAGCCAGTGCTATTGAATGAACGCTGCAGGTTCATGCCGAGCATTTCGTTGACGTGCTCAGCGCCGATTGCGGTTGCTGCCGGAATTCCATTTTGAGTATCTGCAGGCGTCAGTTTATCCTGCTGGGTGGAGTAGTAGGACTGGATTGAGCGCTGCGACACTGCGTATTTTGCCTTGGCATAGATGCTCTGACCGTCAAGCGAAGTATTTTCTGTAACTCGGAGATAGAAGCGGCGTGCATCCTGATTGACATAGTTGCACCAGTTTCCTCCGCTCTCGTTAGGAAGGTCCTCATACACATATTCGTTTACAAACACTGTGTACCAGTTATCGGGAGATATTTGCAGAGAGGTCAGCTTGCTACTGGCGGCGTCCAATAGATTGAAGGTCTTTCCGTCAGCATAAGTTCCCTCTCTGGGCTTATACTCCGCAAGAATGTGTTCGCCGGTGGTGGGGCGGAATTCAATCCAGTTGATGAATTTCATGTCACCGTCCGCCAAACTGTTCATGTTGGAATTATCAATGATTTTCTCCTGACCGTTGTAAAACGTCTGAACCATGAATTGAATGCTTCTAACTTCTTCCTCTGTGAGCGTCACATTAAACGCGCCGTAATGGCAGTCAAGCTCAAAAGGTTCATATTCAAGCGCTGACACTATGCCTTCGGCTCCGGGAGCCGGCTCGCCATCACGTCGCGCCTCCACATAAATATCATTTATGCCTTTGATTGTCACATTATAGGTGTAGTTGACATTGCGCCGGCAGTTGAAGTCCTTCGACTTAGCCGCATCGTCTTTACCCTCGCAATAGCCGAGATGAATGATGTAAACTCCCGTGCCTTCACGGTAAATTTCCTGTCCGCCCTCAGTGACAGGCTCTTTATAGCGCACGCTGCAGCGGACTATGACGTATGATGCCATATTGTTGGGAGTCCAGGTTTTGCCTGTCAGGCTGGTGTAAAGTCCCGTGTTTTCCAGGCTGTTGGCACTTCCTTCTGTCGCGCCTTCCACCGCCACTTTATCCTCGCGCTCGCGGTCATTATAAGTGTCGCAATTTTCTTCTGGGAGCGCTTCATGCTTGTTCTCGCCCTGCCAGAAGTCGAAAGTGTAGGTGCCTGCTGTAGCTCCCTGACGGATATTCTGGTTGGAGAATTGGTCCGGGGTGGCATAGTAATCACCCTTGTTACCCTCATTGCAGTGGTCGCCGGTATTGAGATAGCTCTCGTTGTTGGTGCGGGTGCGCTCATATAGCCATGTGTAGCGTGGCACGTTCGCTACCGTGAAACTCTGCGGTGTTATGGTGACATCATTGCCCGGCTTCAGGTTGAAAGTGATGTGCGACACAAGGCGGCGAAGATGTATCTTTCCCTCCATTCTTATCGCACTGGTGCTCCCTTCTTTTGGAGCCGGAATAAACACCGGTTCGTAACTCAGTGTCTCCCAGTTTTCCGGAGTCTCGTCAGGTGATGTTGTGTAAATTCCGCTCATCACAAGGGTGGTCTGCGTGGCGGTCACACCCTTATATATCTCCTCGTTGGTGACAGGTGATGCTACCGAAATGGCGCGGAACTGATCCCAGGTGTCGGCATTCTTAAGTAGTTCTGAAATGGGACGTTCTTCACTCACATTTCCGTCATCGCCCATAGTCACGCCGAGATTTTCGACATTCGCTACTGCCACTATATAGCTGTAGCCGGAGCGGCTTTCGAGAGTAACGGGAGTGTCCGGATGAGTTATATGAGTATCTTTATGGTCTGCCTTTATCTGAACCCAATCAGAAGTCGCCTCGCCTGTTGTGGAGCTGTAAGTGCGGATCCACACCGAGTTCACCTGATTGAGCTGCTGCTCAGAGAGGTCGGCACGGCTCACCGGGGTAAGCCCCGGAATGTCGAGCTTAACGGCGATGGTTGTCGGCACATCGCTCAGAGTATAGTCGGGAATGGGATTTTCAATCTCGTCCTGACA
>JAIDJW010000115.1 GCA_029052015.1 Paramuribaculum sp.
GAATGCCGCGCAGAAGCTGGCTGAGAAAGTGGGAGTGGGCTCTGTGATGCCACGCTCTGTGCCGGCGAGCTTAGAGGTGAAGCCGCTCAGGAAGTAGTATTTTGTCTGCTCGGGGTCGAGAATTGATACGGGAGGAAGAACTCCGAACGCGTCAGCGCTGAGGAAGATGACATTCTTGGCGGCAGGTCCGCGGCTGGGCTTAACGATGTTCTGGATGTGATCGATAGGATAGCTTACGCGGGTATTTTCTGTAACGCTCTTGTCGGTGAAATCGATTTTGCCGTTGGCGTCAACGGTAACGTTCTCAAGAAGGGCGTCGCGTGTGATAGCATTGTAGATATCGGGTTCGCTCTCCTTGTCGAGGTTGATAACCTTGGCGTAGCAGCCACCTTCGTAGTTGAACACGCCGTTGTCGTCCCAGCCGTGCTCGTCGTCACCGATGAGAAGACGCTTCGGGTCGGTTGAGAGGGTTGTTTTACCTGTGCCTGAAAGACCGAAGAAGATAGCGGTGTTCTCACCCTGCTTGTCGGTGTTTGCCGAGCAGTGCATGGATGCGATGCCGCGCTGGGGGTTGTAGTAGTTCATGATAGAGAACATACCTTTCTTCATCTCGCCGCCATACCATGTGTTGATGATAAGCTGCATGCGCTCGGTGAGGTTGAAGGCAACGCAAGTCTCGGAGTTGATGCCGAGTTCCTTCCAGTTTTCAACCTTGGCCTTTGAAGCGTTGAGCACAACGAAGTCAGGCTTGAAGTCCTTGAGCTCCTCCTCGGTGGGACGGATGAACATGTTGGTCACGAAGTGAGCCTGCCATGCCACTTCCATCACGAAACGCACTGCCAGACGGGTGTCGGGGTTGGTGCCGCAGAAAGCGTCGACAACATAAAGGGTCTTGTCGCTGAGCTCCTTGTCGGCGATAGCCTTGAGAGCATCCCATGCAGCGGGAGTGATAGCCTTGTTGTCGTTCTTATATTCGTCAGAAGTCCACCAGATAGTGTCCTTTGAAGTATCGTCCTTTACAAAAAATTTGTCTTTGGGTGAACGACCGGTGTAGACACCTGTCATAACGTTCACTGCACCAAGCTCTGTGAGCTGACCTTTTTCATAGCCGGTGAGATCGGATTTGGTCTCGTCGATGAAGAGCTGGTCCCAGCTGGGATTGTGGATTACCTTTGCGCCGGTAATGCCGTACTGAGATAAATCGATAGTACTCATTGTAATGTATACTTAAATAAAGGGTTAATATTGTTTCGTTGTCGATAGGCATGAAGCCTGCTTACCAACTGCAAAGTTAGCGACTTTTTTTGCGCCGCGAACTCTTAAATAAAGAAATTTTTCCTTATTAATAATTTTTAAGCATCCTCATTGTCTTCAGATTCTCACGATAAACAAATTTACCCCTGAAAATGACGATAACATTTGTGAACCCCGACACAAACTATGTTAATACTCCATTTTTGCTTACCTTTGCGCCCTGACAAACACAAACTACAGATTATGGCGATATTACAGCTTGCTGTCATTTTCGGCTTTCTCGCTATAGGCGAGCTGATTGTGTGGACAACCGGCACAACCGTGCCGTCAAGCATAATCGGGATGCTCCTCCTTACTCTATGCCTGAGCCTGAAGATTGTCAAACTCCGCCATGTAGAGGGAGTTGCCGATTTTCTGGTGCAGAACCTCGGATTTTTCTTCGTGCCCGCCGGAGTTGCCCTGATGGGCTATTTTGACTTGCTGAGAGAGCAATGGCTGCCGATTGTAGGCGCCTCAGCCCTCAGCACGGTGATAGTAATCGCCGTCACCGGACATTTCCATCAGCTTTCACGCAAATATCTCAACCGCAATGGCATTTCTCGAAAATAGCTATTTTTTGCTCGCGCTCACATTTGTGGTATTTATCGGTGCAAGGATACTGCAGAAACGCACCGGACTGGCGCTGCTCAATCCCATACTCATATCTGTGTGCACCCTCATCGCATTTCTATGTGCGGCGGGCATTCCGTATGAAACTTACACCCGCGGAGGCGGATATGTCGAATTCTGGCTGAAGCCGGCGGTGGTTGCGCTCGGGGTGCCGTTGTACAGGCAGCTGTCGACCATCCGAAAGCAGCTCATACCTATAATAATAGCGGAATTTGCAGGATGCGTTGCCGGAGTGGTGTCGGTCGTTCTTCTGGCGCAACTCTTCGGAGCAAGCCGCGAGGTAATACTCAGCCTCGCCGCCAAGTCCGTCACCACCCCCATCGCCATGGAAGTCACCGCCGCCGTAGGAGGCATTCCGCCTCTCACAGCCGCAGTGGTTGTGTGTGTGGGCATATTCGGCGGCATGACAGGATTCAGAGTCATGTCCATGACACACATCAAAAGCCCGATGGCACAAGGACTTTCGCTCGGCACCGCCGCCCATGCCCTCGGCACCTCCGCAGCTATCGACGCCGGCGGCCACCGCTACGGCGCCTGGGCGTCGCTGGGTCTGACCATCAACGGACTATTCACCGCACTGCTCACTCCCACCATCCTGTCGATCTTCGGCGTGTGAGCCAAGAGTATGTTTACTTTTTAATTGTTTTATCCCAATAAGCACGGCGCGTCAGTCATCCGTCGAAGTGACACGCACTATATTCCTTACACCACTATTTCGCGCCGCGATATAAGCGCCCTCCTTGTGACCCCCACGCAGCACCGCCGAGACATAAAACGATTTGCCCAGCCCGAAAAATGGGGAAACTATAATATCACCGGGCTGCAGCTTGATGTTGACGGCATCCATCACCTTAAATAAATCGGCTCCGATTTTCTCTATCATGCAGCTCTTGCCGCGTCCCCATTCAATCTGCACCTGCTCCCCGGGATGCATGGATGAAGCGATGTCCTGATTCAGAAAGTCTGAATCACCGGCAGTAGTACTATCGTCATCAGACGAGGCCTGAACCCTGCAGAAATGCTCCCAGTCGCAGAAGCCGTTGAACCGCGCCAATATTGACAGCACGGTAACAGATGGTGTGTGTGGATAGGAAACATATCCCCACAGACGCTTCAAGGTAGACTGACTGATTTTTTCACCTGTCTTTTTTTCGATTCTGATCAGCAGTTTATTGAAATCGCTGGTAGTATGACAGCCGTGACCGAGCTGTTTCTCGGTCATAACGCGGAGATTATTTATCAGTAGTTCTTTATTGTCCATAGATTTCTCGGTGCAAAAATACAAAATTAATATGCGTCAGCGCCGGCACTCGTTCATCACCTTTCGTCCGTGAACCAACTTGAACCGTTTTTGATAACTTTTTGTTGATTTAACCTGCATATCTTTGCAGCGTTTAACGTTTCCGGAAACATAGGTCGGAGACATAAGGCAACAGCCGTTTGAACCATACCAGTTTTAACAGTAACCCCATTATTATTCACGATATGTCAACAATTACGCGTGGTGACCTTTTGCCATTTACATCAGCCCTGATGGTTGCCATTTTGATACTGTTTTCATCATGCACTCATGAAAATGAAGAGAAAATACCTGGTGAATGGGTGTGCCATGTAACCGACGGTGATATCAAAACCATTCATTATTTTGAATTCAGTAAAGGCAAGAAACGCAATCAGTTTGTAGAAAAGGTTATACCTGTCTCATATAATACCATAGGCCTTGAAGTCAGAGGTACATGGAGAATTGATTTTGCCGGAGACCTTTACCTCAAATATAATCTGGAATCACTCACCGATCTGACCTACGGATATGCCGCAGATTTTGAAGTGTCGACATATCTTGCAGCGAGAAAACTTGAAATGGCTATTATGAACCGTGAGGATGGCTATTATGAACTCACCTTTAGTGGCGATGACATAATGACAATACACTCAGCAACTGATAACGAAACATTCCACAGGAAATTCAGTTCTTCCAATTCCAAATCGTCAAGCAAAAGGTCAACCAAGAGCAAGACGATAGAATCCTCCAGCAATGACTACACTGACGCGAACACCGTATCCACAAGTTCCGGATCTGAAATGGTGCGCATGACCGGCAAGGTAGGCGGCAAATATCCAATTGAAATGGAGCTGGACCTCTCTGACTGGGACAATGTGACCGGACGTTACCGCTACACATCTTCCGGCAGCGGCGCGTGGCTTACATTGAAAGGGAATCTGAGCGAGGGATATCTGAAAATGACAGAATATAATACAAACGGAGAACAATGTGGCTCCTGGAACGGCGATTGCTATAAGCCGGACGGCGAGAAACTGATTTTCTCCGGCACGATGACCAACTCTGCCGGCAAGACATTCAATGTCGAACTGAGCGAATAACATGGTCACCTAATTTATATCACTTATCAACAACCTGTACATTTTATATAATAACTCAATCTATCACCAAATTATGACTGATTTTAAAAATATCGAAGAATTGCCGAAAAAAAAGTCCATCTTCCCGGGTTGGATAGAGTCTTTTAGCCAGAAATGGCTCTCGCTTATCGGAATCGCGGTCCTGATTCTGTCAATGATTGCATCGAATTATGATTTAATAGATACAGATGCCGCCTTTGCCGTGTTTATTACAGGATTAGCCTTGGTTATGCTTGGCGTCTTCTGCAACTGGTGGTCACTTGGAAGTGACGGCAGAACAACCAGGACGTGGCTTAACGAAAACAACACATACGATGCTGTCACCCCACGAGCCTACTCCAAACTGGCTGATACATGGTTTCACCGCGCGGCTTATCTCCGTAAGAAAAACGCTCTGGAGTTTTTTGCTGTAGCAGACAAAAGCATTTATGTCGAGACAAAAGACGGCAAAGCATTTACCGCCCCTATCTCTGAGATAGACACCACCTATACCGTGATCAAAGGAAATTCCGGCGAGACAACCACTACGAAATTCAATCTCAGTGCGAATGGAGAGAAAATCTCTTTTTATTCCATTATCGGTATGCTGGAGAAGGAAGAGTGGGAGGACATTTTCAATCTTCTATACCGATCTAAATCTTTCACGCAAACAAAAAGCTCCAAAATACTCGGCACAGTGCAGAATCTTGTGTCCGAAGCATCCAGCATCACAGAAGAATCATCATGGACAGATGCAGTGCTTGGCAAAATGCAGGACGCAACTGAAAAAGCCACCAAAATGAAACTACATGGTTCGTTGACACCAATTGTATAATAGACTGATGCGACTCTCAATATTATATCATATCTTTAAAATGCAGCCAATCTCGCGAGCGGTTATTTGCAATATCATTGTTGCAATCTCGGCAATGGTATCGTTTGCCTCATGTTCAAACAGCCTTTCCAAGGATGAGTTATCAATCATAAACAAAAACTTACCCGCACTGATATTTGAGGGACAAGTGAAGTCTATGGCTTCTGAACTCAACGACTATCTTTGGGAAGGGGTACGGGCATACGCTGACAAAACCGACAAAGAACTGGCAAATGCCATTTACAATAGGCAACAGGTCGTCAGTGCTTTCGGATGGGAAAACGACATTTTCGGGCAAGCGCTATTAGGCGACAAACCGGGAGAAAACGCAGCGCTCTTTGAAAAATACATCGACTACGCAAATACGCATCAGACTTCATTAGCCAACCAAATTGAGTCTATAGCCGAAGTGATTATAAAAAATCCTTCTGTTATAAACAAATTCAACAACGGCGAGGCTGAGGCAGCCCTCGCACCATTCCGCTCACTGGAAGGAATGCCATCTGACCTCAATATAAATATGATCGGTGGACTCGAAAACATGGCACTGGATGAAATAGACCAGACCGAATGGGGAACGGCTGTAATGGGCACATTCGACAAACCCGGACTGTCTGCCCCGGACATTCTTTTCGCAATGTTTCGAGCCGTTGAGGATTGCGCTATTCCCAAGCCGGTCTACGCTTTTTACGACGAAGACCAGGAGCTTTGGATTATAGGTTATGACAATAAAGA
>JAIDJW010000116.1 GCA_029052015.1 Paramuribaculum sp.
AAAAGCGGTAAATTTGTAATCAAATTAAAAGCTTATTTATAATAACTGCTTAAAACCATGAAAAAAATATCAGCTCTTGCAGTCGGAATGCTGTGTGCCGCAAGCGCCGCATATCCTCAGGATACGATTCCTTTTGCTAATACAATAAGGATTGAACCGGGTGACTCTCCTGAAACTGTGGTTGCGAAAGCCGCGCATGTAGTGCCGCTGCCGCGTCAGGCAGCAGCTCTTGACCGCGAGTTTATCGCTTTCGTGCATTTTGGTCCCAACACTTTCAGCCGCAGGGAATGGGGCACCGGCACCGAGGACCCTGCCATTTTCAATCCCACCGGTCTTGACACAGACCAATGGGTGAAGGCAATGAAGGATGCCGGCATGAAGATGGTTATCCTCACTGTCAAGCATCATGACGGATTTGTGCTCTGGCAGAGCCGCTATACGAAGCATGGCATAATGTCATCGCCGTTCATGGACGGCAAGGCGGATGTGCTCAGAGACCTCAGCAACAGTGCACGGAAATACGGGCTTAAACTTGGGGTGTACCTTTCACCCGCAGACCTCTATCAGATAGAGAATCCGGAAGGATTGTACGGCAACCTCAGCGAGAAAACAAAAAGAGTCATTCCGCGCCCGGTGGAGGGGAGACCGTTTGAAAACAAGACACAGTTTGAATTCGTTGTCGATGACTATAACGAGTATTTTTTAAATCAACTGTTTGAGATACTTACCGAGTATGGCCCGGTTGACGAGGTGTGGTTCGACGGCGCCCATCCCAAGCGCAAGGGAGGACAGACATACAACTATCACGCCTGGAAAAAACTGATACGCACTCTGGCTCCCGATGCGGTTATTTTCGGTCGCGAGGATGTGAGATGGTGTGGCAATGAAGCCGGCAATACCCGTGACACCGAGTGGAATGTAATCCCTTATAAGGAGAATCCTGATTCCATGAATGCTTTCGGTGATCTTACTTCCCAGGACCTCGGGTCGCGTGAAAAGCTCATGGAAGGCAACTATCTGCACTACCAGCTTCCGGAAACCGACACTTCCATACGCGAGGGATGGTTTTTCAGAGATGACAACACTCAGCGGGTGCGTAGCGCAGACGAAGTGTTTGATATCTATGAACGCTCTGTCGGCGGCAACGCGGTGCTGCTGCTCAATATTCCTCCGGCGCCGGACGGGCGGTTAGATGCAGAGGATGTGGGAGTGCTTGCCGAAGTAGGACGTCGCATAAATGATACATACGGCAAGAATCTGCTTGAAGGAGCCGAATTCTCTCAGGTCACTCTTCCCGGCGACAGGTTTGCGGCTACTCTCATCGCTCTGCCGTCGCCTGTCACAATAAACCGCATCGCGCTCAAAGAGCCTATTGAGACATCAGGCGAGAGAGTTGAATCATTTACGGTTGAAGCGTATGTCAACGGTGCATGGCAGCCGATAGCGGGTGCCACTAATATCGGTCATAAACGCATCGTGCGCTTCTCTGATGTCACAACAGATTCGCTCCGCGTGCGCATAGCCGAGTCGCGTCTCACACCGACCATAAAAAGCGTCACCGCACATTATTATAAGGCAGGCGCTCCGCAGCTTGGCATGAGCCGCAGCAGCGAGGGATTTGTAAAGATTTTCCCGAAACAGTCGGATTTCAACTGGCACGGCGCACCAAAGGACGCACCAAAGGCAATGATTCCGGATTACACCGTTCACTATACTCTTGACGGCTCTGTGCCTACCTCGGCAAGCCCTGTATTCGGTGATTCCCTTAAAATAGAAGGTAAGGTGTTAAAGGCCAAAGCTATTCTTGCAGACGGCAGCGAAGGCGCCATGCTTGAAAAGCGTATCGGATATGCGACCTCAGCCTGGAGAAGCACCGACAAGGACGGCTCGGCAGCATTTGACGGAAAGACAAGCACCGGCTGGATTGCATCGGAAGAAAATCCGGTCTTCACCATTGATTTGGGAGCGGCGAATAGAATAGGAGCTGTTTCGTACACTCCCGCGCCC
>JAIDJW010000117.1 GCA_029052015.1 Paramuribaculum sp.
TAAGATCGTCGGCAGCGTCAGTTGTGTATAATAGACATGACAAGGCAGGCACGCAAACAGATGAAAGTACTCAAAATTTACCCAACAAGTATCAACTCCCGCTTTGTTGAAGAGGCGGTCGGCGAGTTGAGAGACGGCGGCATCATACTGTATCCGACCGACACTCTTTATGCCCTGGCGTGCTCGGCGCTCAATCAGTCGGCAATCGACAGACTTTGCCGTGTCAAAGGCCTGAATCCCCAAAAGGAATTCCTCTCGATAGTGTGCAGCGACATATCCCAGGCAAGCGAATATGCAAGAATAGACAATGCCGCATTCAGGATTCTTAAAAACAATCTTCCGGGGCCATTCACATTCATATTGCCGGCTTCCACAGTGTTGCCCAAAGCATTCAAAGGCAGAAAGACGGTAGGCGTGCGTGTGCCGGACAATCCTATCGCAACCGCTTTGGCTGCGGAGCTTGGCCATCCGTTGCTCACAACGTCGGTTTCTCCTGATGCCGATTCATCGCCGGAATCTGTGTCGGAGCCCGATGTGGTGGCGCTGAACTATTCGGACAAGGTGGCGCTGATGATTGATGGCGGCAGAATAGCCGGTGTGCCCTCCACAATCATAGATATAACTGACAGCTCATCACCCGTGCTGATCAGGGAAGGGGCCGGAATTCTAATCTGATATCATACCGAATTATGAAAATTACTCTTCCTCCCGGAAAGGGCTTTGATGCTCCAGTGATAGACGACGAACATGAGCGTCTTATTATAATAGGTGCAAACGGCGCCGGCAAAAGCCGTTTTACGGCGCGTCTGTACGACGACATCGGTGCGCCGGCATTCCGTATGTCGGCTCTTGAGGCCATGTATGGCAGCTCGCCGGATTCGACGATAGGCAAACTGTTTGAGGAAACATACGGCATGACATCGTTTCGCCCGCAGGCGTCAAATGACATCGACCGGCTTTTCGCTATGCTGATTCATGACGAGATGATGAATCTCATAGGCTATAAGGTGGCGCTCGCGCAAAATCCGAAAGCAAAGCTGCAACCTACCAAACTCGACACACTCATCGAGGTGTGGAAGGAGCTATTTCCCGGCAACAATATCCTTGTTGAGAGCGGCAAGTTCCTGTTTAGCCGCGGTGAGGACGAACGAAGCTATTCGGCATTCAAACTCAGCGCCGGCGAGCGTGCGTCGATTTATTATCTCGCGGGCGTGATGTATGCCCCGAAAAATGGCGTGGTGTTCATCGACAGCCCCGAGATGTTTCTCCATCCCTCTATGATGCAGGCGCTGTGGAATAATGTCGAGATGCTGCGTCCCGACTGTATTTTTGTATATACGACCCATGACCTTGAGTTCGCATCATCGCGCACCGACAGCAAAGTGATATGGGTGCGCGACTATGATGCGGCCACAGTGACGTGGGACTATGACATCCTGCCGCCCCAGGAGGGGATGTCGGATGAAATATATATGGCTATCATCGGCGCCCGTAAGCCGGTGCTTTTCATTGAGGGCGACGGCGTACATTCCATAGATGCAAAGCTGTATCCTCTGGTGTTCAAGGACTACACAGTCAAGTCTCTCGGCAGTTGCAACAAGGTTATCGAGGCAACCCGCTCCTTCAACGATCTCAACACTTTCCATCACCTCGATTCTTTCGGAATAGTGGACCGCGACCGACGCGACGAGCATGAGGTGGAGTATCTGCGCAGCCGCAAGGTTATGGTGCCTGAGGTGGCGGAGATAGAAAACATACTGATGCTGGAAGAAGTGATACGTTCGGTAGCCAAGAGTCGCGGCAAGGATGAGAACAAGGTGTTTGAAAAGGTGAAACGCTCGATAATAGCCCAGTTTCGCCATGATTTGCGCGCCCAGGCTCTGATGCACACGCGTCATCGGGTAAAACGCATGGTGGAATACCGCATAGACGGACGCTTCAACAATATCAATATGCTTGAGCGGCACATCGCCTCGCTTGCCGATGAGATAAACCCGCGCGGCATATACGAGGGGCTGTGCAGGAGCTTCAGGCGCTATGTGGAGACCGAGGACTATGCCGGTGTGCTTAAGGTCTACAATCAGAAGTCGATGATACCCGGCAGTAATGTGGCCGCGTTATGCGGATTGAAAAACAAGGATGAATATGTGCGCTGCATAATATCACTGCTGCGTACTGACACATACGAGGGCAACCGCATACGCCGGGCTGTGCGCTCGTGCTTCAAGATAGGAGACAAAAAATGAGTATTATAAAGTGCTGGATAGAGGCTATGAGGCTGCGCACTCTGCCGGTGTCGCTTGCAGGGGTTGTGATGGGCACAGGCTATGCCGTCGCTGCCGGTCAGGTGAGAATTGCAGCGGTGGCGCTTTGCTTTGCGGTGGCGCTTCTTGCGCAGATAGCGTCGAATTTTGCCAACGAATATTATGATTACCGCAACGGACTTGACCGCAAGGGGCGCGAGGGTCCTCGCCGCGGAGTGACCGAAGGGGATATTTCTCCGCGTGCCATGCTTGTTGCCACATATCTTACTCTCGGACTCGCCTGCTGCGCCGGTCTGGGGCTGGTGGCGTTTGGCGGCTGGTGGCTGATAGCGGTCGGAGTGGCGGTGGCTCTCGGAGTGGTGGCATACAGCGCCGGTCCGTATCCGCTTTCGCACCACGGACTGGGTGAGATTGCGGTGCTCGTGTTTTTTGGCCTTGTGCCGGTCAATTTCACCTGCTGGCTTGCAAGCGGAGTGTGGAATCTTGATTGTTTTCTGGGCTCTGTGGCTGCCGGTCTGCTGGGCGCGAATGTGCTTATCGTCAACAATTACCGCGACGAGCCCGACGACAAGGCGGCAGGCAAGCATACACTTGCGGTGATAGTCGGCGCGGAGCTGATGCCGTGGCAATATTTTCTGAATGCGGTGTGGTGCGTAGTCCTGATGCGGGGCCAGTGGTCCGGCGGATGGTTGGCCGTTCCCGCGGGATTATTGGCGGTAAGTGCGGTTATTGCAGTCAGGATGACCCGGCTCAGGGGTGCGAAACTGACCCCTCTTCTGGGCGCTACAGCCGTTCTGATGCTGGTTTATTGCATATTGTTTGCAGTAAGCAGATAAGTATAGACAATATCTGAAATGCGTTTTTGTCAATAGGTCGTGTGCCCGAACAATGGGCGCGCGCATGGCGTTCTATGTCCAAAGGTTGCATGGCGCAAGTCATGGGCAATCTTTTTTGGTAACGCCTAAACGTATTAACATTTAACGCATTCAGTTTTATGGAGTGGATTATAGAAACCTTCCGTAATAATCCGGAGATACCTATATTTCTGACTATAGGTTTGGGGTTCTGGCTCGGTCAGCTCAAATTCAAAGGGTTTTCTCTGGGAACAGTCACATCGGTTCTTCTTGTCGGTGTGCTTGTTGGGCAGCTTGACATACAGATACCCGGCCCGGTGAAATCCGTATTCTTTCTCCTGTTTCTATTTGCGATAGGCTACAGCGTGGGTCCGCAGTTTTTCCGTTCTCTGAAGGGGAGCGGCCTCAAGCAGGTGGGATTCGCGTGCGTAATCTGTCTGCTGTGTCTGTTCTGCACCTGGGGAGCCTGCAAGATAATGGGCTACAATGTCGGAGAGACAGTGGGGGTATTTGCGGGCGCCCAGACAATTTCAGCGGTGATAGGCGCCGGTATCGACACTATCAATACCCTTGGTGCGGACGCCGCAACAAAAAAGAATTGGATTGATATGATTCCTGTGGCATACGCGGTATGCTATGTTTACGGCACTATCGGCAGCGCATGGCTGCTCAGCTCTGTAGGTCCCCGGATACTTGGCGGCATTGACAAGGTGAAAGCCGACACACGTGAGCTTGAAAAAGAGATGAGTAAAAGCTCGGTAGCTTCCGACCCCGCATATATCATAGCCAACCGTCCCGTGGCTTTCCGTGCGTACAAAGCGGATGCCGACTTCTTTGACACTCCCCGCACTGTAGCCGAAATAGAGGATTATATGCTGAAGCAGGGCAAGCGTCTGTTTGTTGAGCGTGTGCGCCAGAACGGTGAGATTATTGAGTCGGAGGCTTCCGGCCTGAAAGTCAGTCGCGGCGATGAGATTGTGCTCAGCGGCCGCAGGGAATTCATTATCGGCGACGAGCAGTGGGTAGGAGAGGAAGTCTACGACAACGAGCTGCTTGATTTCCCGGCAGAGCAGATAGATGTGATGGTGACGAAAAAAACAGTGTCAGGTCTTACTCTTGATCAGCTTCGTAGCAGAAAATTCATGTATGGTGTCACGGTAAAATCCATCAGCCGTTCGGGGGTGGATATACCTGTGCTTGCGCAGACTGAGCTTCAGGCGGGCGACACTCTCACCATTATCGGCCTTGCCCGTGAGGTCAACGCCGCCGCTCCGAAAATAGGCTATGTGGACCGTCCTACCAACAAATCCGACCTTATACTCACCGGTCTCGGCATATTTGTCGGCTGTATGATAGGTATCCTCACAATCCATGCCGGCGGAGTGCCAATCAGTCTTTCCACCAGCGGGGGCGCCCTCATCTCCGGTCTTGTGTGCGGCTGGCTCCGCTCCAAGCATCCCACTTTCGGCCGTATTCCGCAGCCGGCAGTATGGGTTATGGACAATCTCGGACTCAATATGTTTATCGCTGTCATAGGCATCACGGCAGGTCCGTCGTTTGTAAGCGGTCTCAAGGAAATGGGCATAGGGCTGTTTGTTATCGGCATTATCGCCACTACTCTGCCATTGATTCTTGGAGTGATAATAGGCTCGAAGATTTTCAAATTCCGTCCGGCTATCACTCTCGGATGCTGCGCCGGCGGGCGCACCACCACAGCGGCCCTCGGCGCCATTCAGGATGCGCTCGGCAGCTCTATTCCGGCAATGGGCTATACTGTGACATACGCTATCGGCAACACATTGCTGATACTTATGGGTGTGGCGATAGTGCTAATGACTGCATAGCTCCCACCATTGAATCTGAATCCTTAGAATCATAAAAACTCAAATATCAAAAAAATGAACGATACCGATTGCGAAAAGCCTGCCTTTACCAAGGACAGAAACTATGAGAAACGACTCGAAGGCATGAGTCCGTTCGAAATCAAAAACACCCTCATAAGCCTGGCTGAAAGAGATGCCCGCTGCTCGACCTCAACTTTTCTTAACGCCGGACGCGGCAATCCCAACTGGCTGCTGAGCTATCCCCGCAAGGCATTCTTCCTTCTCGGCGACTTTGCCATGGAGGAAGCTGACAGAGTGAAATACGATGATGAGTGGGGCATCGTGGCGTCCCCGTCCTCCAAGGGAATTGCGGAGCGGTTTCGAGCATTTATCGCGCAGCACAAAGATGAAATCGGCGCCAAAGTGCTGAATCACTTCTATACTTACATGACTACCGAACACAAAATCGACCCCGATGAACTGGTGTTTGAGCTCGTTGACGGTATTCTCGGCGACCACTATCCCACGCCTCCGCGCATCCTGAAGTACACCGAAATCATTACCCGCGACTATCTTCGCCGGGCTATGGGCGGTGGCGATGACATGACAGAGTATGATATCTTCGCAACAGAGGGAAGCACTGCGGGAATGTGCTATATGTTCGAGAGCCTCAAGCAGAATTTCCTGCTTAACCGCGGTGACAAGATAGCTCTTCTCACCCCCTGCTTCACTCCTTATCTCGAAATTCCGCGGCTGGAGCAGTTTGGTCTTGAGATTGTGAATGTGAGCGCCAACAAGATTGAAAAGGACGGCTATCATGACTGGCAGTTTCCCGAAGAGGAAATCGATAAGCTGCGCGACCCGGCAGTGAAAGCGGTGTGCATCACCAATCCATCCAATCCGCCGAGTGTGTGTCTGTCAAAAGAGGTGCTTGACCGGATAGTCGATGTTGTCAAACACGACAATCCCGAGCTGATGATAATGACAGATGATGTTTACGGCACATTCGTCGAGGGTTTCCGCTCGCTGATGTATGTGCTGCCGTACAACACTATATGTCTTTACTCCTTCTCGAAATACTTCGGCGCAACCGGCTGGCGTGTGGCAGCGATGGCCCTTCGTCCCGACAATGTGTTTGACGCCCGTATAGCGGCTCTGCCCGAAGATAAGAAGGCCGCTCTCAACAAGCGCTATGAGTCGCTCACGCTTGACCCCGCCAGCATCAAGTTCATTGACCGCCTTGTTGCAGACAGCCGTCTTGTGGGACTCAATCACACAGCAGGCTTGTCAACACCCCAGCAGATTCAGATGGCGCTCTTCTCGGCGTTCGCATATCTCCATCACGACGACATACAGCCCAAGCTGATAGCCATGATTCAGCGCAGGCTCAACAATCTGTGGAACAACACCGGCTTCACACTCCCGCCTGATCCAAACAGAGCAGGTTACTACAGCGAAATCGACATGATGGTATGGGCAAAGAAGTTCTACGGGGAGGATTTTGCGGATTATCTCAACAAAAATTATGAGCCGCTTGATTTCGTTATCCGCATGGCAAACGAAACCGCGATAGTGCTCCTCAATGGTGACGGATTTGACGGTCCGGCATGGTCAGTGCGCGCTTCACTCGCCAATCTTGATGATGAAGCATATCTGAAAATAGGCACCGCTATCCGCAAGATTCTTGACGACTATCACGCAAAATATCTCGCATCCAATAAATAAAAATCTATCGGCAATCAGTCACTGCCTCCCCGGACATCGTCATGGTGCTGCCCGGGGAGCTTTTTTTTGCGGTCAGCGGCGCCTTCTGTTGCTCAATATATTGTCACTGTTTGCCTGCGCCCACTCTATCAGTCCGTACAGCAGCGGCATAAGTGATTTGCCTGTGGCTGTGAGTGAATACTCGACTTTGGGCGGCACTTCGGCATAAACTTTACGCGCTATCAGGCTGTCGGCCTCAAGCAGTTTGAGCGTGTCGGTCAAAACCTTCGGTGAGATGTCCGGCAGCGCCTTATTGATTTCGCTGAAACGGGTGGCGTCATTCCGGTCGAGAATGCACAGTATGAGGATGGACCATTTGCCCGAAAAACGGGCTATGATGTTGCGCACCGGACATGATTCGGTCGCCGCAAATTTTTTTAGATTTTCTTTAAGCTCCAGTCTGCTCATTTTCAATAATAGTTACCGTCAGGTTAGTCGCTCACAAATATGTAACGTCTTGTGAGATAAGATTGTAAAGCCTAATTTTGCGCTATTGAAAAGAAAGCGGCTTACGCTTGCAAAGTTACTTAAAAATTTAAACAATCAATATGAGCGACATTAAAGCAATCAATTCGGGCGCTAAATTCGCGCATGTCACAGTTGGCGGTCTTCACGGCTTTGAAGGCAAGCAGTTTGTCAAGAACGCTACCGGTGCCACTTCATGTGAAATCTCTTTCGGCACACTCCCCTGCGGAGCATCGGTGCCCTTCTTTCACAGCCACAAGGCAAACGAGGAGAATTATATAATCCTTTCCGGTGCCGGCAAATTTCAGGTAGACGGCGATGCGTTTGACATCGCCGAAGGTTCGGTGATAAGAGTCGCCACAAACTGTGACCGCAATCTCAAATGCACGTCAGACACTCAGCTGGTCTATATCTGCATTCAGGCAAAAGAGGGGAGTCTGGAAGGATACACAATGACCGATGCGGAGATTACAGAGCGCGAAAACCTGCTGTAAAATACCCGTAATATTATGTTTAAGTGGTGAAAACCGTCAGATTCGGCGATTTTCACTACTTTTGCGTGTCATGGATAAGGATAAGAATATATTGGAAACACCACGCCTGATTCTGCGTCATTGGAGAGAGGATGATGCGGAGGCGCTCTTCAGATATGCTTCCGACGGCAGAGTGAGCGAGATGGCGCTCTGGCCGCGGCACACCTCCGTGGAGATGAGCCGTGAGGTTATCCGCGCGTTTTTCGCTCCTAATCGCTATTGCTTCGCGATAGTGTTGAAAGAAACAGACGAAGCCATAGGCTGCATAGGGCTTGTGCCTGAAGGCGACAATCATTATCCCGTTGCCGGCAATGAGCGAGAGGTCGGTTACTGGATAGGGCACCCGTACTGGGGCAAAGGTCTGACAACCGAGGCCCTGAAATCATTGGCGGAGTATTGCAGGGATTGTCATGGGCTCGACTCACTTCTCATCACCACGGATGCCATGAATATCGGCTCACAGAGAGTGGCGGACAAGTGCGGATTTGTTCACGTCGAGGACTATATATATGACGGCACGCCGAGCAAAGCCTACCGGCTTGCGCTTTGAAAGACATTTTTCCACGGGAGCGTATGAAACATTCCTTACGGATAGATCGGATAGCGGAGGGCAAGAGTGATTATATGCCGCTTCTTCTTGTCGGCGACGAGTCTGCCGAAATGATAGGGCGCTACATTGACATCGGGGCACTTTATGTCGGTTTTGTCGGAGACGCAGCTGTAGCCGTATGTATGACTGTTGAACTGGATGAAGACACAGTCGAGGTGAAAAATCTTGCCGTGAGAGAAGATTACCGGCGTATGTCAATCGGTAGGCGAATGCTCGGATATATTGAAAAAATCAATGCCGGCAAGACTATCATGCTGGGCACCGGCGAGAGCCCGTCGAATCTGCGGTTTTATGCCGCCTGCGGATATCACTACTCACATCGAGTGGCGGATTTTTTTACCGACAATTACCCCGAGCCTATTGTAGAGGAGGGGATTGTGCTGAAAGACATGATATATCTTTCAAAGAAGCAGTCTCCCGCGCAAAAGAAGCTATAAGGAGTGCAGACAATCATAATATGGCTATATGTTAAGCAATAAAACCTCCGGACAGTGTAGACCGGAAGATTTGTTGTGTCGGAGAGAATTATTATCTCGAATTGCTTGTTGCGGTATCTGACTACATCAAATTAGTGACAAAAGGCATTATTTCTTGCAGATAGTGCCATAATATATACGTAGATGAAAATTTTTTGTGTAGGGTTCTTGCATTTGTCATGCCGAATAATTAATTTCGTGAACGACACTCACGCCTATGATTGAAGGATTTCTCACATACCTTGAGTGCGAGCTCAACAGCTCGAAGCACACAGTCGCCGCTTATCGCCGCGACCTGCTTCAGTGGCGTGACTTCATGACCCGCGGAGGCTCTGCGGCATTCGAGCCGCAGAAGTATGGCAACCAGAATTTGCGCCAGTGGATTATGGCTGTGGCAAAAGAGGGCGCCGTGCAGACAACTCTTCGCCGCAAGGTTCAGACTCTGAGGGCATTCTATCATTATCTGATGCGCACAGGCGTGACAGACAAAAATCCTGCTGCCGATGTTTCCTTGCCGAAACTCGCCAAGCCGCTGCCGGTGTATGTGCGCAGCGAAGAGACAAATGCGGTGATAGACGCGCGGATAGACGATACGGATTTCGAGCAGGTGCGCAACCGCCTGATTATAGATATGCTCTATTCCACCGGCATGAGATGCTCCGAGCTTACCGGATTGCTCGACAGCGCGGTCAATACAGGGTCCTGCGAACTTAAGGTGCTCGGCAAACGTAATAAAGAAAGAATAATACCGTTTGGCACAGAATTGGCGCAGATGATTGACGATTACCGCAAATTGCGTAATGAGCAGATACCGGTCAGGGCCCGGGAGTTCTTTTTGCGTCCGAACGGTGAACCACTTTACCGCAAGCTGGTTTATAATATTGTTCACGAGGCGCTGCTTGGCACAGCCCATGCGTCGAAACTCAGCCCGCATGTGCTCCGCCACTCGTTCGCTACAGATATGCTCAACAACGGAGCGGACCTCAACGCCGTGCAGCAGCTTCTGGGACACTCCTCTCTCTCTACGACACAGATATATACCCATCTTTCATATAGAGAGTTACAACAGAATTATCAACAGGCACATCCCCGTGCCACAAAAAAAGGAGGTTAATTATGGAAGTAAGAATTCAAGCCATCCATTTCGACATCGCCGAAAAGCTCACCGCGTTTATCAACAAGAAAGCGGAGCGCCTTCAGCGCCACTACCCGGATATAACCGCTGCCGACTTCACTCTCAAGGTTGTGAAGCCCGAAACCGCCATGAACAAGGAAGTGGTAGTAAGAATCCTTTCTCCTCAGGACGAACAGGTTGCAACCAAGGTTGCGGACAGCTTCGAAGAGGCTGTAGACCTTTGCCTTGAGGCAATAGACCGCCAGCTTGAGAAAAAGAAAGACAAAAGATAAAATTCCGGCAGTAATTTAAATTACAATGCGGTCGGCCCCCTCCGGGTCGGCCGCATTTGCTTTATAAAGGTAAATGGGCTAACGCTCATTTCTTCTCGCGGCTTGCAAGGGATCTTAATAGTCAGTAATGAAGGATGTACAATGAGTAATGATAAGAGTACACTCCGAAGGAGTGGCGAGATAATAGCGCGTATGTGGAGCGCAGCGAGACTACGCGAATACGCGCATCCACACTATAAAGACCCCGTCAGGTGATCGCGAGAAGACAATGGGTTAAATGTGCAGCAATATCTTCGGCGCTTGCATACGGTGTCTTATTCTATTTCTTTGTCAGGCTTTTGTGGTCTCTTGTTGTCATTCCGCTCCACTGCTTGGTGGTAATATCAGTGAGTGAGGCAAATTGCCAATCTTTCACACCACCTCGTTTCCATTCATCCGTGAGCATTTTACGGGTCTCGATGCTTCTCAGACGTTGGTTTATCCATTCGTCGGAATAGCCGAGTCTATGATAATCGGCGACAGCCTGCTCGATTGACAGCTCCGGATTCTGTATCTGGTCAAGTCGCGTGGCTGCCACTTGTGCCATCCATTGCTTAAAAGGCTCAGCCTTAGGCGATGGTATAGACTGAATGATGCGAAACATCTGCTCTGTTGTCGCTACATCGGTTAGACGCATTTTACCGTCGGCAGCAGGCAATTTCAACTGTACGATATTTTCGTACACTTCACTTCCCTCCTTTTTTAGCTTGCGTTTCAAGTCGCTGAGATACCTTCGGGGGGTAGCGCTATCCGTCAGTACTTCGACCACATCGACAACGGAGAAATATCATTCCTCCGTGTCGTCATCCCACACAGTCCTGACTTTGCGGTCATTAAAAATCTGTATATGGTTGTTCTTTGTCATATCTTAAAAATGTTACTTTTCATTGTTTTTTTTGAATGCAAAATGCAGGTGCGCAAGTTGTGTGTGGATTCATTACAAATATAGTAAAAATTTTTGAAAGTGGCATAACACTCAGAGTATAACTTATTTACAAGGATGGTGCCTGCCGCGTTCCTCTTAAACGTCTCAATTTTTTATCACAAGTGTGCATTTTCGCAGAAAGGGGGGCATCCCGCGCCTTAACTTTGCAGAAATTAATCACTTAAATACTTACAGATATGAATTTCACACTTACCCCCGGCGTTTATGCCGCTCTAAATTTGCTCTCAAAAGCTACACGCAGCAAGGTGCTCGAAGCGGCTTTTGCGTTCGTCATCTGCGGAATACGTCCGGCCAACCTTTCTAAAAACCTCCTGGTGATGTTTATGATGGTGGTTGACAGCGCTTCGGAGGGTAAGCTCACATATACTCCCGACCAGCCTGCTGAAAAGACCACCACCGAAGATAAACCTGCCGAGGAGCCGGCTCCCAAAGAGGGAAAACAACCGGAAGAGCCTGCGCCTGCCAAAGCGCCGGAAAATAAAAAGCCGGAAGGGGTGAAGCTGCCTTACCACACACCCGGCTCCACGAGCCTGCTGCGCGACTATGAGATGGCGCTGACTCCCGGATTTACAAAGGTGAAAGGTCTGCGCCGCCGCGTAAGAAATCGCGGCGCCAACGCAAATAATCTGTCAAAATAAGGTGTTTATGCCTCGGTTTTTTCCGGCTGGGAAGCGGCAGCCATCATCGGTTCGCCGTCAGGCATTGTAAACTGGGTGGCAGTGGCGGGAAGGTTGCGCTTGCGTTTGTTTTTCACCTTGATTTTGTCAAATCCGCGTCCATACACACCGTTGACATTGGTCTGAGTGATGAATGCGTTTTCATCAATCGCCTTTATGATGCGGTAGATAGTGACAGATTCGATTTTGCGACACATCACAAGGAGCATTGTCACTTCCTTGCGTGAATAGCAGCCCATGCCGTGAAATGCTGTGCATCCGCGGTTTGCCTCGAGATTGACCGCTTTTGCTATTTCCTCCCACTTGCTTGAGAAGATGGTGAACTGCACCGCCTGCCTGTCGCTGTTTATCACAAGGTCACACATATATCCGGTGAGCACAGTCACAAGCAGACCGTAAACAATCTCGCCGAGTGAATATCCGAGTACAAAAAACGCTGAGCCGACAATAAGGCAGTCGCATATCATCATAGTTCGGCCGATGGTGACGTTGCTGACCTTGTTGACCATTGCGGCGACAATGTCAGTGCCTCCGGAGGAGCCGTTGTGGATAAACACCGTGCCGATGCCGATGCCCATCAGAGCCGAGCCGAGAATAAGATTGAGCAGATGGTCATTCGGCAAAATGTTGAGGTCGCTGAACATCGACTGGAAGAAGTAGATCTGTATTGACAGCACAGTCATGCCGAAGAGTGTGCGGACAACAAATGTGCGGGCTACAACCTTGAAAGCTATGGCGAGCAAAATGAAGTTGACGACATACATAGTCACGCCAACCGGTATGGCCCATGGAAACGAGCCGTTGTCAGCAAGGCGCTGGGTGGCGAAAAAAACAACCGAACCAAGACCGGCCATTCCGCCCATAACCACCTTCTGTGGCAGAATGAATGCTGAGAAGCCGAAAGCGTAGAGCGCAAGCCCTACGATGATAAAGAAATAGTCGCGTGCGGAAACCCACAGCTTGTCTCGTGATATTTGCATGACGGTGTTTAAGGTTATAGTTTTATATCAAGGAGAGATGAGGTAAAAAAGCGCAACAAAATTAATCTTTGGAAGCGGTGTTTCAAAACAAAAAAGGAGGAATTGTGCTTTTTTGGACCAAATTTTAAACGAATGTCGCCAATCATTGCGTGGGCGCGGCTAAAGAGCTATATTTGCGGAATAGTTTAAACAAGCTATTAAACCGCTCATTATGATTAAAAGCTATGTGGCAGCCGCAGCGTCTGTTCTTATGTTGACAGCGTGCAACCATGGCAGCCAAAACTCAGAAATTACAGATTCATCCGCTCCGGTGGAGGTGTTCCGTCACGACAGCACTCCGGAATTCAGCGTAGTTTACCGTATTCCGGCGATTGCAAGTGTGAAGGCTGGTCCTCATGAGGGCAGGGTTGTGGCGCTAAACGATTACCGCTATTGCGGAAGTGACATCGGCTTTGGCAGGATAGACCTGTACCAGTCGCTGAGCGATGATCTCGGCACAACATGGACGGCTCCGGGACACATGCGTGATTCGGTTGGCAATCCGGTTGCGCAAGGCACTGGTGAAGGCGATTTCGAGACATCTTTGCAGCATCCTGACGCCGGGTTCGGTGATGCAGCTATTGTGAGCGACAGAGAAACAGGCAAACTGCTTGTGCTGAGTGTGTGCGGCTATACACCTTTTGGAAAAGCTACGCGCGAGAATCCTAATCAGGTAGCAAGATGGTACAGCAGCGACGGTGCGGACTCATGGACTCCTTACGAAAATATCACCGAGGACATATACACTCTGTTTGACGGCAAAGTGCCTGGCAATAAAGTGAAGTCAATGTTTTTCGGCTCTGGCCGTCTGTGTCAGAGCAGCCGCATCAAGGTCGGTGACAGCTATCGCATATATGGAGCGATAACAGGCCGTACAGATGGAGCCACCTGCAACTGGGTGCTCTATTCCGATGATTTCGGCAAAACCTGGGCTGTGCTTGGTGGTCCCATGATACCGGCTGTGCCGGAGTTTGGCGATGAACCCAAGGTCGAGGAGCTGCCTGACGGTTCTGTTGTCATAGCCGCCCGTTCAGCAAGAGGCAAGAGGAGCTACAATGTGTTTACATACAGTGATGCGGCAAAGGCCGAGGGTACATGGGACAATCATGTTGTGACCGATTGCGGCACCGGCATAAATATCAACGCCTGTGACGGTGAGATTCTGATTGTTCCGGCTGTCAATGATTCTACCGGCACCGACTGCTATGTGGCTCTTCAGAGTTTCCCGTTCAGTGAACAGCGTGAAAAGGTCGGTCTTGTATGGAAGGAGATTCCTTCGGCAGGTCCCTACGCTCCTTCCATGTTTGAGACATGGCAGGGGAGCTTCGAACTTACTCCGCTGCCTTCGGGCTACTCGACAATGGTACAGCTTAATGATGGCAGCATCGGTGCCCTTTATGAAGAGGAAACCCATGTGAGAACAAGAGGAAGAGCATATTGCGGAGTTTTCCGCCGCGTGACGCTTGACGAGATTACAGGAGGTAAGTATAAAGCTAAGAAATGAAGAAGCTATTGATAAGCATTATGGGCGTGGCGATAATGTGTGCCACGCCCTCTGTTGCCTCGGCGCAGTTTGTTGATCATTCCCCGGCAAAGAAATTTGTGGAGACGGATATACACGTGCTTGGCGGAAGTACTATGATAACCCAGAACTATGCCAGCCGTTTTGATGAGATATCCGAGCTTAATTCGAGTGCGGGATTCGGATTCGGCGCCGGTGCCGGCGCTGTGTTCGGTTTGCGTGAGTGGCTCGGACTTGGCACTGAAATCAATCTGCTTGTCAGCAACAACAAGCTTGACATGGCTGTCGGCAGCGAAGGGTCGGTGTCGGTAAGCAACATCTTTATTAGTAACCGATATGCCTACGCGGATATACCGGTGTATATGTCATTTCGCTTCAATATACTTGGCGGCCTGAGGTGGAACGTCGATGCCGGACTGTATTACCGGTACGGAATCTGGGGAAAGCAGAAGCAGACGATATACAATTCGACGCTAAACAACCTCGGGCAGCTTGTGCCGCGGGTTGTGAATGCCAAGGTCGACTATTTCCGCGACAACGCCACATTCATAAATTCGTTTCACCGCAGCGACATCGGACTCCATATCGCTACCGGCCTGCAGTTCGGGCGTCATTTTACCATAAGTATGCGTCTGCAGGCGGGATTCAAGAATGTTGCCTATAATAACGGTCTGCGCAATCCCAATATCCACAACCTGAGTTTTCTCTGCGGAGTAGGGTATAAGCTCTGATGCAGGGAGCCTGAACTGCTGTTCAGGCGTCAGTCTTGCGGTCGGAAATCTGTGTGTCCTTGAAGCCTATGAAGTAAAGGATGCCGTCGAGTCCGATGGTTGAGAGTGCCTGGTCGGCGGTGGCTTTCACTTTGGGCTTGGCGTGGAATGCGATGCCGAGACCTGCGGTAGCGAGCATCGGCAGGTCGTTTGCGCCGTCGCCCACTGCGATGGTCTGCTGTATGTTCACATTCTCTACCTGCGCAAGTAGTTTGAGCAGCTCCGCCTTGCGTCTGCCGTCAACAATCTCTCCTACATAGCGACCTGTCAGTTTGCCGTCAACAATCTCGAGCTCGTTGGCATACACATAGTCAAAGCCGAATTTTTGCTTGAGATAGTTGCCGAAATAGGTGAATCCACCTGAAAGAATGGCTGTTTTGTAGCCTGTGCGCTTGAGTGCCGCCATCATGCGGTCCACTCCTTCGGTGATGGGTAGATTTTCGGCAATATCCTTCATTACGCTTTCGTCAAGACCTTTGAGGAGTGCCACACGCTGGGTGAAGCTTTCGCGGAAATCAATCTCGCCGCGCATTGCCCTTTCCGTAATCTCCCGGACCTGCTCGCCGACTCCGGCGCGGTCGGCGAGTTCGTCGATAACTTCTGTACCTATAAGGGTGGAGTCCATGTCGAAGCACACGAGGCGTCTGCTGCGGCGGTACATGGAGTCCTCCTGAAGCGATATGTCAACCTGCTGCTCTGCCGCTATCTGCATGAAGCGCTTCTGCATTGCGGTCTGGTCTTTGAGAAATCCTCTGACACTTACCTGAACGCATGATTTGCTGAGCTTGTCATCACCATGCAGTGGCATGCGTCCTGTCTGTCGTTTGATGCCGTCGATATTCAATCCCTGCTCTGCAACTTCGCGGCTTACCTCCGCAATAGCCTTGGATGTGAGTCTGCGGCCGAGTATGGTTATTATCCATCTGTCCTTGCCCTGCATGGATACCCATTCCGAGTATTCTTTCTCCTTGACGGGGCTGAAACGGATGTTGACTTCAAGTTCGTAGGCTTTGAACAGCAGGTCCTTCATCAAGTCTCCGCTGACGTCGCTGTCGGTTTTTATCAGTATGCCGAGAGCGAGAGTGTGGTGAATATCCGCCTGGCCGATGTCAAGAATCGTAGCGTTGTAGCGGGCAAGAATCTCTGAGAGGGCTGCGGTCACTCCCGGGCGGTCATTGCCGGTGATGTTGAGCAATATAAGCTCTATTTTGCTGTCAGTGTTTTCTTTCATGGTCGTAATAGGTATGCTGTGTTATTTTAGATATGCTATATTTTGGAATGGTATTCAATGAGTCCTTTTGCAGGTGATTTTTCGATTTTGCCAGGTGTAACGCCGCATATTCCGCATGCGGCGCGAAGCTGCTCCGAAAAAACATGGGCGACAGATCCGGTGAAGCTCACAGGCAGGCTGTCGGCGCCGGGCAGTGTGAGCACATTGCGGCGCAGAAACTCGGTAAACCTTTCGGTAATGAGTATCCCGACTTCCGGCAGCCCGATATTCGTGGCAGCCCATCGGGTGAGCGAGGCGAGAAAACGGTTGGGCTCAGAGGTGCGATACACCGCTTGTATTATCGTGTCGGCGGCAAGTCCGGTGTCGCAAAGGAAGCTGTCGCACAGCTTTGGCGGCCACACCCGTTTGAGAACGGTATTGACTATTGCTTTGCCTATATCCGCTCCGCTGCCCTCATCGCCGAGCACATAGCCCAGAGGGGGTGTGGAGAGTGTGATTCCTTCGGCAGGTGAGTAGAGGGCGGCGTTGGACCCGGTGCCAAGTATGCACGCCACTCCGGCGCTGTTGCCGCAGAGGGCGCGGGCGGCTCCGAGCATATCGGAAGCGGCGTCTACCCTTGCTTGCGGAAAGTGAATGGACAGCGCTGCAGTCAATGCTTCCGACTCACGCGGCGACCGGCACCCGGCGGCATAAATCCAGGCATCTTCCACCGGAGCTCTACGCCATTGCTCAGGTACGAGCGCGGACAATGTGCCGATTATTTCCTCGCGGGTGAGCAATGCCGGATTCATGCCGGGAGACTCCGCGATATGTGTGTCGCCATCCGCCCCGGTCAGTATCCAGGTTATTTTTGTGCTTCCGCTGTCGGCAATAAGTTTCATATCGCAAAGATAAGCCAATGTGTTCAAATCGGCAAGTGTATTTAACATGTTATTAACTACCTTGATGTTGCGAGGCTTGCCGCTAAAGTGTAATTTTGCGAAATAAAATATTTATACCTAAGACTATTATCATGACCATTTCAAAATTTTTGCTTGCGGCAGCGGCGACAGCCATGCTGACATCGCTCCCCGCAGCAGCGCAGTTTGACTTGTCGTCACAGCGCAAGGAGGTGCAGAATTATCTTAAAGTGCCCGGTCACAAGGTTGACCATCAAGGCGTGATTATCAATCCCACTCCGCATGAGCTGAATGTGAACGCTGACCAGAAAGTCAGTGTTGCCGACGGATTCAAGTTTGACAAGAAAGCTCTGCAGGTTTTCAAGGATGATTTTACAACAGTAGGCATTCCTGTATCAGACAAGGGTCTTAAAGTCAAGACCTCGTATGGCGAGAAAGAGGCTGCCAAAGCCGGAGTCAAGGCAAAACGCGGCGCTTATTCGCTTAAAGTAGAGCCCAAGGGAGTTGAAATCAATGCCTACGACGAAACCGGCGTGTTTTACGCCCTGCAGACTCTCCGCCAGCTTCTTTCCAGCCCAATTGCCGCCGACAAGACCCTGCCGGCGCTCACGGTCAACGACTGGCCCGACCTGCCTTACCGCGGTGTGGTGGAGGGATTCTATGGCAATCCCTGGAGCCATCAGGTGAGACTTTCGCTCATAGATTTCTATGGCAAGAACAAGATGACCGATTATATATATGGTCCCAAGGACGACCCCTATCACAGCTCCCCCTACTGGCGTCAGCCATATCCCGAGGACCAGGCAAAGAATATCCATGAACTTGTCGAGGCCTGTAAGCGCAACCATGTCAATTTTGTATGGGCTATCCATCCGGGAAAAGACATACGCTGGGACAAAGCCGACTATGACAGCCTCGTGTCCAAACTTGACATGATGTATGACCTCGGAGTGAGAAGCTTCGCACTTTTCTTCGATGACATCAGCGGCAAGGGCACCGATTCTAATATGCAGACCAAACTCGTAAATGATCTTACCGCCGATTTTGTCAAGAAAAAAGGCGATGTGACCAATCTGATGATATGCCCGACCGACTATTCGCAGCTATGGGCAAATCCCAAGCCTACCGGACAGCTCGCTGTCTATGGCAACAAGCTCAATCCTGATGTGGAGGTGTTCTGGACCGGAGCAGTCGTATGCAGCGACCTCACGCCTCAGACCCTTGAATTTGTCAACACCCGCATCAAGCGTCCCGCACTCTTCTGGTGGAATTTCCCGGTGACCGACTATGCCCGCAATTATATCCTGCAGGGACCCGTTTACGGACTTGACACCAACCTCACCGCGGCAGATGTTGCCGGTATTGAGAGCAATCCGATGGAGCACGGCGAAGCCAGCAAGCTCGCACTTTACGGAGTGGCTGACTACACGTGGAATGTTGCAGGCTACAATCCTATCGACAATTGGGAGAGAGGCCTTGAGAATATCGCTCCCGAGGCTGCCGAGGCATATCGCACGTTCGCTATCCATTCTGCCGATACACAGACCGGTTATCGCAGAGACGAAAGCTGGGAGACAGCCATATTCCCGTATAACAAATACACTCAGCAGGAATTTGACGCTCTCCGCGCCGAATTCAACAAAATAGAGAAGGTGCCCGCACAGATGCAGACAATATCCAACAAAGCACTTCTCGCGGAGCTTGACCCATGGCTTGTGGAGTTTGGCAAACTTGGCAAACGCGGCAACAAAACCCTTGATCTTATAAAAGTGTATGAGAGCGGTGACAATGCCAGATTCTGGAGCGCATACGTTGCCAATCTTATGAGCGCGGCCGATGAGGAAGCATATCAGGCTCACAAAATCGGCACCATGAAGCTGCAGCCTTTCTATGAGAATGCAATGGACGGAATGCTATATTCTTTCTATAACAATGTGTCGGGCAAACTCCCCGCAATTTACAAACCGGTGGGCACATACCGCAATCTTTCGGGCTCTCTCGGCAAGTTGATGCTGGATAACGACACTACCACATATTATCACTCCGGCAATTCTCAGGCAACCGGCCACTGGATAGGTCTGGATCTCGGAGAGCCCAAAGAGGTGAGCCATGTGGTTATAAAGCAGGGCCGCAACAATGTTGACGACGTGGATTATTTTGACAATACCATACTTGAGGTATCAGTTGACGGCAAAGAATGGACTCCGCTCACCGGAGAGCTTGCCGGACAGTATGACATCGAATGGATGGGAGAGCCCGTAAAAGCCCGCTATGTGCGTCTGCGCAAGCTCGAAAGCAAAAAGCAGAGCTGGACAGCCATCCGCGTGTTCAATGTCAACCCCGTCACCACTGCGAATGTAGGCACCAAGATTGACGCCGAGGATGTGGACGCCGCCCTCCTTGCATTTGACGGCAACCCCTCAACACCTTACATGAACGGCAGCAAGCTCACTTTCGGACGCAAGGCAGATGCCAATGCGGTTATCCTCCTTCTTGACAATCCTTCAGCTGAGATTGTGCTCACGCAGTTTGATGAAAAGGGAGCTAAAATCGACAGCAAATCTATCAAGGATGCATATACCCTGATAACATTCGCGCCTGAAACCAAGACAGTGGCAATAGAAGGACCAGCAAAAATCTTCGAAATAATTCAGAAGTAAAATCACATCATATCTCACAATAGCAGAGCGTGCCGGAATATTCCGGCACGCTCTGTGTGTGTTGACATCAGGCGTGTTATAGCCTGAATGTTAAAAAAGTGAGTAATATTCTTTAATAATTATTCACATGAATATTCAGCGAGACATCATGTTTAATTAGTAATTTTGCAATGTAGATTCTCTTAGTGAGAATACAGAGCAAATACACACGCATCCATCCTTAAAACGGCAGTGGTTTAATCTTTCCAGTTATGTCTGACATCAAGGGTCAGGCTGTCCAGAAAGTTGAGTTGTATTTGAGTAATCTGGTTTTCCTGATGGAGAATTAGGGGAGTCGGCGTCTGTCTGCCAATTCCTGTCAAGGTCAGACAAATGTTTTGTTGGACAAAATATATACTTGAATTTTGGTTATGAGGGAGGTGCGTTGCTGTGAAGTAACGCATCTTCATTTTTATGCCCTATATTCAGGGAGAGGCTGCCGCCGGATTGTCTCGCTACCGCCTGACGGGGTCTTTATAGCGTGGAGGCGCTGTCCCCACACTCCGCTGCGCTCTGACTGGTTCGGCAGTCCGGGGAGGGGATAACATAGCTGCAGAGCAGCAAAGTGGTGCGTCAGCACCGTTTCAATTATAGGCCCATGCAAGCGGTGCGGCTTTTTGCGGCGCTGCCGCTGTTATCATCCCATGACGTGTGAAGGGAACGGCGGTTGGAAAACCGCCGCTCCATACTCGCTGCGCTCCACGCACTATAGCCATGCTGCTAAGAGAGTGTCTGAAAAGTAAACGGAAAAATATGCAGGGAGGTGAAGAAAAGGCAGGATTTGTTGCCTGATTGTAGTATAAATATAGCAATTGAAGTTTTTTTATTAACTTTACGGTGTGAACTGAATTAAGGAAAATGCAATGGATAGCGGTGTGTCTCATCAGGCGGAGGTGAAGGGTGTGTGCGGCGACAATCTGACGCTGCGCATGCTGCCCGATGCTTCGTCATGTACCGGCTGCGCGCTCGCAAGGGTGTGTGGCGTAGAGGGCGGCAAGGATGAGCTCACGATAAGGTGTGACAATGCCGCGGAGTTTGCTGCGGGCGACACAGTGAGCCTGACAGCCTCAGCGGTCACTGACAGGGTGGCATGGATGGTGATGATAGTGGTGCCATGTGTGCTGCTCGTGGCGGTGATGTATACGCTGATGCGCATATCCGATTCGCAGATGATAGCGGCGGCAGGTGCTCTTGTGGTTGTCGCCGCATGGTTTGCGGCTCTGTATCTGTTGCGTTTGCGCTTGTCAGTAATGGTTAGATGGACAGTAAAGCATAGTGAACAGTGACAGGAATAGTATTGGCATTGATGGTGCTTGGAGGAACGGGTGTAATAGCCGCGTTGCTTCTCGGCGTCGTATCCAGAAGGTTTGCGGTGCATGAGGATGAGCGCATCGGCGAGATTGAGAATCTTTTGCCGGGCGCCAACTGTGGCGGCTGCGGCAGGAGCGGATGTCATGATTTTGCGGCGGCATGTGTCAGCGCGGGGTCTTTGTCGGGGCTTGAATGTCCCGTCGGTGGCAAAGACACCATGAAGGCCATAGCCGGGGTTCTGGGTGTGGAGGCAGGAGGCAGTGTGCCGAAGATTGCTGTGCTCAAATGCGCCGGAGGCTGCTCTCTGCGTCCGCGAACGGCTATATATTATGGACCGGCAAGCTGTGCGGTTGTCGCTTCTATCGGTTGCGGCGAGAGTCTATGTGCCTTCGGCTGCCTGGGGTGTGGCGACTGTGTAAAGGCCTGCTGTTTCGGCGCTATTTCCATAGATCCGGATACACGTCTTGCAGTTGTTGACGAGGCTCTGTGCGTCGGCTGCGGAGCTTGTGTGTCCTCCTGTCCGCGCGGTGTTATCGAGCTGCGGTCCAAGGGGCCGAGAGGTATGCGCGTGTGGGTAGCCTGCTCCAATCGAGACAAAGGGGCTGCCGCCATGAAGGAGTGTGCGGCTGCGTGCATTGGCTGTGCCAAATGTGAGCGCGTCTGCACTCATGATGCCATAAAGGTGGCTGAAAATCTTGCGTATGTCGATGCCGAAAAGTGCAAGTTGTGCCGTAAATGCGTGGATACCTGTCCAACCGACGCTCTCCATAAGGCGAATTTCCCCGAATCACGAATCAATTCAAAAGAAGCAGCGCGAAAGTAATGGGACGGACATTTAGAATAGGAGGGGTGCACCCTCCGCAGCATAAAGATACGGCGGGCAGGCCGATAGTGAGAATGGCGTTGCCGCGCAGTGTCACTCTGCTCGTCGGTCAGCACATCGGAGCGCCTGCCGAGCTGATAGTCGCTGTTGGCGATGCGGTTGTGCGCGGTCAACTTGTAGCCGAAGCCGCGGGAGCGGTGTCGGCGCCGGTTCATACCCCGATAAGCGGCAAGGTGACGCGGATTGCTCTGGTGAAAAATTCAGCCGGAATGCCTGCAAAAGCTGTGGTTGTAGAGGCTGATGAGGAGAATCATGTCGCTGACGAAAATGGATTACAGGAATCTCCGGATGATAGAGACAGCGCCGTGACTGCGGAGGAGATTCGTGAGATTGCCGGCAAGTGCGGCGTTGTCGGACTCGGCGGCGCCACTTTTCCGTCGCGCATCAAGCTGTCTCCGCCGAAGGATTCGGCGATTGACACAATAGTGATTAACGGCGCGGAATGTGAGCCGTATCTGACTTGTGACGACGCTCTCATGCGTGAGTATTCGCAGGAGATTGTTCGGGGTTCTGAATATATGATGAGGGCGTGTGGCGCTGAACGTGTTCTGATAGGTATTGAGGACAATAAGCCGGAGGCAATAGCGGCGATGGCGGATGCTTGCGGCAGTAGTGGAGTCCAGGTCGCCGTTTTGCGCACAAAATATCCCCAGGGCGGTGAGAAGCAGCTCGTTCAGGCACTCACCGGCAGAACTATAGGCAGCGGTTGCCTCCCAGCTTCGGTAGGGGTGGTGGTGCACAATGTCGCCACAGCCCGCGCCCTTTATCGCGCGGTTAAATTCGGTGAGCCGGTGATGGAGAGAATCATCACTGTTGCCGGCGATGTAGCGCGGCCGGGCAATTATCTGGTGCCGGTCGGCACGCGCATCAGCAGCGTGATTGATATGGCGGGCGGCATCAGGGAGGATGAGGTCAAGGTTATTCTCGGCGGTCCGATGATGGGACGCGTGGCGGAGAATCTTGACGCTCCTACAGTCAAAGGGCTTTCCGGCATTATTGTGCTTAGTGGAGCGCAGGCCCGCAGGCATGCTCCGGAGCCGTGCATCAGGTGCGGAGAGTGCGTCAATGTATGTCCGATGGGTCTGAGCCCTTATCTGATGAGTACTCTTTCACGCCTGGGCAGGACTGACGACGCGGCGGCACATGGTATTGCCGATTGCATGGAGTGCGGATGCTGCAGTTATGTCTGCCCGGCATCGCGTCCGATTCTTGATTTCATAAGAGTGGGCAAGCAGAAGCTCGCCGCTGATAGAAAACGAAAGAAGAAATAATATGAGCAGAAAACTTGTCATATCTTTGCCTCCACATTTTCATGCTCCGGGGAGTGTTGCCGGATGTATGTGGCGCGTGACCGCGGCTTTGCTTCCCGCATTTCTTTGCAGCGTGTTTTTTTTCGGCATAGGAGCGCTCGCAGTGACGGCGATATCCATATTGGCGTGCGTGGGCTTTGAGTACGCCATATCGCGGTGGCTGCTCGGGGTGACGCCGCGCATCAGCGATGGCTCAGCGGCTCTTACCGGTTTTCTTCTCGCGCTTAACCTTCCGTCAAATCTGCCGCCGTGGATAGTTATAATCGGCGCGTTTGTAGCCATAGGCATCGGCAAGATGGCATTCGGCGGTCTCGGTTGCAATATCTTCAATCCCGCTCTTGTCGGCAGAGTGTTTCTGCTGCTGTCCTTTCCGGCGCAGATGACGAGCTGGCCGGTTCCCGGCGGCGATCTCATGGCATACACTGATGCTGCCACCGGTGCAACGGTGCTTCAGCTCGTAAAGTCCGGCGCTGTATCCTTTTCGGATGTGGATTTATGGCGCCAGGCTGTCGGCAACACCGCGGGGTCTCTTGGCGAAGTGAGCGCATTGGCGTTGCTCGTCGGCTTCGCTTATCTGCTGTTTAAGCGTGTAATCTCCTGGCATATCCCGGTTTCGGTATGCGCGGCGGCTGCAGTTCTCGCATGGTGTGTGGGAGCGAACCCGCTCGTGGAGCTGCTCTCCGGCGGAATGCTTTTAGGCGCGATTTTTATGGCTACCGATTATGTCACTTCGCCAATGACCCGCAAAGGCATGGTTGTGTACGGAGCCATGATAGGCATTATCACCATAGTAATAAGGCTGTGGGGAGCATATCCCGAGGGAATGTCGTTTGCCATACTTATAATGAATGGATTTACTCCTTTGATTAACCGCATATTCGTTCCGCGTCGATTCAGTGCCGGCAGGAGGGCGGCTGCACTATGAATAAGAACAGCATGATTGGTATGGTTGTCAGTCTCGGAGTCATAACCGTTGTTGCCGGAGCGCTTCTCGGGGGAGCTGACGCTCTGACGCATGATGCCGTGGAAAAGGCTCAGGAAGCCTCCCGAGTGAGCGCATTGACAGAAGTGTTGCCGGAGTTCGACAATAATCCTGTTGTGGAGATGGCTCTTGTGCGGGTAGGGGAGGATTCGGTTGCGGTTTATCCGGCAAAGATGTGCGGTAGAAATGTAGGCAATGCAGTAGAAATTACCGCGCATGACGGTTTTTCTGGCGATATCTCCCTGATGTTCGGCTTCGATTCTCTCGGTGTTGTGTCAGGCTACACTGTTCTTGCTCATGGCGAGACCCCCGGGCTTGGCGCCCGCATGGGCGAATGGTTTCGTGATTCTGTCGGCAACCGTTCTGTTGTCGGCTGCAATCCGCAGGTTCAGAATATCACGGTGGCGAAAGATGGAGGTGAAATCGACGGCATAACGGCGGCAACAATCACCTCCAGAGCGTTTCTCGGTGCATTGAATAACGCCAGGCGTGCGGTTGATGAATTTGAAAAAGACTCACAGCGATGAAAAAACTTGGCATTATATATAAAGGTATAGTTACCGATAATCCCACATTTGTCCTTATGCTGGGTATGTGCCCGACGCTGGGCACTACCGGCAGCGCGCTCACCGGCATGAGCATGGGGCTCGCTACGCTTGCAGTGCTTGTTTGCTCCAATGTGGTGATTTCAGCGCTGAAATCGTGCGTGCCCTCCGGAGTCAGAATTCCGGCATATATAGTGGTTATCGCCACTTTCGTGACCGTTCTTCAAATGTTTATGAAAGCGTATCTCCCGACTCTCGACGCCATGCTGGGCATATTCATACCCCTTATTGTTGTAAACTGTATTCTGCTTGGCAGGGCTGAGGCATTTGCCGGGAGAAATTCGGTGTTGGACTCGCTTTGCGATGGTCTTGGCATCGGTCTCGGTTTTACCATTGCCCTCACTCTTCTTGGCTCTCTGCGCGAACTTCTCGGCACAGGCAAGATTTTTGGCATCACAGTTTATCCGGAGGCATATGGTTCGCTCGTGTTCGTTCTGGCCCCGGGTGCGTTTATAGCCCTCGGTTTTATGATTGCGTTGTTTAATATTATCAGAAAGAAGCAATGTTGACATACATATCTATAATAATAACCGCGATATTTGTCAATAATATTGTATTTGCGCAGTTTCTGGGCATATGCCCGTTTATCGGAGTTTCACGCAAGCTCTCTTCTGCTCTCGGCATGGGAGCCGCTGTGACATTTGTCATGGCTCTTTCCACTACGGTCACATGGCTCTTGCAATATGGCGTTCTTATGCCGCTCGGGCTCGGATATATGCAGACGATAGTTTTTATCCTTGTGATAGCCGCTCTGGTGCAGATGCTCGAAATCGTGCTTAAGAAGATAAATCCCTCGCTATATGCCGCTCTCGGCGTTTTTTTACCGCTCATCACCACAAACTGTGCTGTGCTTGGCGTAGCTATCATGGTGATTCAGAAAAATATGGATTTGCTGCAGTCTGTTGTCTATGCCATATCCACGGCATTAGGATTTACTCTGGCGCTTGTGATTTTTGCCGGCATACGAGAGCAGTTGGAGCTACCC
>JAIDJW010000118.1 GCA_029052015.1 Paramuribaculum sp.
GTCTACGTAGAAGCGGTATTCCCACTCGCGGCCTATAATCGGCATGGACTGGATTTTGGAGAGGTTCATGTCGTAGAATGAGAGGATGGTCAGCACCTTTGACAGCGCGCCGTGAGTGTGGGGGAGTGTAAACACGATCGACGATTTGTTCAGCTCCTCGTCCTTGGCCTTGAGCTCAGGCGCCATAAGCGGGTCGGCGAGAATGAGGAAACGGGTGAAGTTTCGCTTGTTGGTTTCGATGCCCTTGGCAAGAATCTCGAGTCCGTAGAGATTTGCGGCAAACTCTCCGCCCACCGCGGCATGACCTTCAAGAGCATTTTCGGCAATATCCTTCGCGCTGCCCGCTGTGTCGAGTTTCTCAACGATGCGCAGGTTGGGGTGGTGGCGCAGATACTGCTCGCACTGCATCAGCGCCATGGGGTGCGAATTTACCTCCGTCAGCGAGTCGATGCTCTGACCGGGCAGGGCGGCAAGCACATGGGATATTCTCATCTTGTGCTCTCCCACAATCGTGAGGTTGCTCTTGCGCAGCAGCTCATGGTTTTGCAGCAGCGCGCCGGCTATGGTGTTTTCAATCGCGAGGATGCCGAGCAGCGAAGCGTCGGTGTCGAGAGCGTCAAACATTGCCGGAAAGGTGTCGCAGGCAATGGTGTCAATCTCTTTCGGGGCAAAATAAGCTCTCGCTGCGGCATCATGGTAGCAGCCAGCCACTCCTTGTATTGTAACTCTTGGTTTCATAGCGTGTATGCTCAATAAAAAAATCCCGTCGTCCTGTTGTGGCGCCGGGATTTTGTTATGTTAGACTCACTTCTTTGTTGCAGTAGTTGATTCAGGCATGAGAAATCCCGTTTTTATTTTTGGCAAAATAAAAATACGAATAATAATATGCGCTAAATCGTGTCATGTACCTATTGTTTTGCAATGCAAATGTAGGAATTATTTTTGAATTGTAGTCTGCAACGCCGAAATTTTTTCAAAAAAGTAACTCGCAAAAGAGTTACTCATTTGAGTTTGACGGAGTACATGGCTGGGTTGGCCTCCATGTCTCCGGTTATCTCGCTCATGGTTTCTGAGTCTGCGTTGAAGAAGAAGGTATCGTCTGTAGTGTAGTCGAGAGGACGGAGCTTTATCTCCTCTCCGTCGCACTTCATCATCACTCCGCGATATGCTATTTCCTTAGGATCGTATGGGGTGCGGAATGATGCCACAAGCTTGCCGTTGTTGCGGTCATAGAACTGCACTACGCATTCATCGCTGTGATTGTATGTCACAAGTGCATGACGCGTTGTCAGATAAACTTTCGGGTCGATATAGTCGCCGGTGCTGTCGTATGGGCAATAATTGTCGGGAGTCCTGTATTCTCCGAGTTTGAGCGCGATTTTGGGTGTGAGCTTGGATGCGGCGAAGTCCGGTGCATATACAGTGTCTTTATACTGTATGTAGCTCTGTCCGGTAGATGTGGGAAGTGAAGGTTGCACCACCCATTTGATTTTACTCTTTCTGACACTTACGATTTCATTTGCTATAAAAGGTGTGACAATGGTGTCGGTCAAATTCCACGCTGTGTCGTATTTTTCTATTCTTATGTTTTTGTCAGTCGGCACAACAGCTCCGAGCCATCCCTCCTTTTTGTACGGTACAAGTAGGTCGCGGTTGAGGTAAAACTGTTTTATGGTGTCGTTTCCTATAAAGGCGCCGGATGCGCTGTAGCTGAATATGACATTCTTGCGTTCTTTGTTTAGGATAAACGGTTCATACACCATCCAGTTGCCATTGTAAGGTACGCCCCATTTTATCCAGGGAGCATAGTATTCGCCGGGACCTCCGCCTGAACGACTGAATGAGGAGATGCACTTGCCGTCCTGATTAAAAATCATCATACGGTTGTAGTAAACATAGAAGTGGTTGTCGATGATGCCGCGGATTGAGAATCCGCCAATCTGGGTGCTGTCGGTGAGTTCCGGGTGAAACATCATCTTCACATCCGCAATCTCATCGAAATTGTCGGTGTTGTCGGCATCCATGTTGCCAACGATGTCGAGAACGATGAAACCGTCGTTTGCCTGCTTGTCGCCCGAGCAGGATGC
>JAIDJW010000119.1 GCA_029052015.1 Paramuribaculum sp.
ATTGCGATGGCTATCATCTCTGTAAAAAATCTTGACAAAGTATACCGCACCGACGAAATAGAAACAACCGCCCTCGAAGGTGTGAACCTCGAAGTAGAGAAAGGCGAGTTCATATCCATAATGGGACCCTCAGGCTGTGGCAAATCCACCCTGCTCAACATCATCGGACTGCTCGACACTCCCACCCGCGGCAGCGTTGAAATCAAAGGCACCACAACCGCCGGCATGAAGGACAAACAGCTCGCGGCGTTCCGCAATTCCAATCTCGGCTTCGTGTTCCAGAGCTTCCACCTCATTCCCTCGCTCAACGTGATGGACAATGTGGAACTGCCCCTCATCTACCGCTCTGGCCTCAGCGAGCGCGAGCGCAAAGAGAAGGTAAAGGAAGTGCTTAAGCGCGTGGGGCTCGAGCACCGTATGCGCCACAACCCCTCGCAGCTCAGCGGCGGTCAGTGCCAGCGCGTCGCCATTGCCCGTGCAATCGTGGGCAATCCCGAGATAATCCTTGCCGACGAGCCGACCGGCAACCTTGACTCCAAGATGGGCGCCGAGGTCATGGACCTGCTCCACAAGCTCAACAAGGAGGACGGCAGAACGATAGTGATGGTGACCCACAACGAGGAGCAGGCAAAGCAGACCGACAGAATCGTGCGCTTCTTCGACGGCAGACAGGTTGGATAATTATGAAGCAGATTTTCAACGAACTCAAGTCGCAGCCGGTCATAGCATGGGTTACAGTCATCGGCACCGCACTCGCCATCTTCCTGATAATGGTGGTGGTGATGCTCAACCAGGTGAGCACCGTGCCAATGGCTCCGGAGAGCAACCGCGACCGACTGCTCTATGTAACATCACTGAGAGCATGGAGCACCGACACGACCGAACAGTACTCGGTGCAATCCGGACCCGGAATGGCAGTCATCAACATGATATTCCGCAATCTTGAGACTATAGAGGACATAGGACTGTTTACAAGGTTTCATGAAGAGCAGACAGTCGGGGTGCCGGGCGAAGGCACTGAGATTGTCGATACCAGGCGCACTGACGAAGGGTATTTCAGGATTTATGATTTCGATTTCATAGCCGGAGTTCCCTACGACAGCGCTGATGTTGCCTCGCATCTCAAAAAGGCGGTCATAACCGAATCGCTCGCCCGCCAGTTTTTCAAAGGTGCAGACCACGCAGTCGGCTCCGACATAGAAATTGACGATGTGCCCTACCGCGTCACCGGAGTTGTTGCCGATGTGTCGCCTGTCACCGACAAGGCCTACTCCCAGGTGTGGATGCCCCTTGCCGATGAGAGATATGACGAATGGAGCGACCCCCGCTTCGGCACCGGCAACACCGGAGTGGCACTGCTTGTGCGCGAGGGAGAGCCGACGCAGGCGGTCATCGACGAAGTACACTCAAAACTGAGGATTTACAACAGTGTCAGGGCTGCGGAAAATGTAAAATCGGATTTCAACGGCGGTCCCTACACGCAGGAGGGGGACATAAACCAGGGAGGGTCAAGCATACCCGCCGATCTCGGCAAGGTGCACCGCACCCGCTATCTCATCTATGCACTGCTTCTGCTCATCCCTGCCATAAACCTCAGCTCCATGACCCGCAGCCGCCTCGCCTACCGCACCGGCGAGATAGGAGTGCGCCGCGCGTTCGGAGCTACCCGCTCAAGCATCATACTCTCACTCATATCGGAGAACATGATTATCACCCTTGCCGGAGGCATTATCGGTCTGGCGTGCGCTCTGATATTCGGCGGTCTGCTCTTTGACGCCATATATTCGGCAGGTGTGTTCTCCACATACCACACCACTGTTACCGCCGGAGCCGGAGCGCTGCTCGACTGGCGTACATTCGCCTACGCCCTGGGCTTCTGCTTCATCCTCAATATTCTCAGCAGCGGAATGCCAGCCTGGAGGGCGAGCCGCATGAATCCGGTCGACGCAATCTCAGCACGAACAAAGTAATCATGAAACGTAAACTACTTAAACAAACCCGCAACGAATGGCGCTCAAACCTGTGGCTTGCAATAGAGCTTCTGATAGTGAGCATGGTTGTGTGGTATATATGCGACTATCTCTATTGCATCTCCGTTACCCTCAGCGAACCCACAGGCTTCAACACCGAGCATACCTACAGGCTGACAGCGAGACAGCTCTCGTCTTACAGCCCCCGGGCTATCGACTACGGCGAGGAAGCGGACCAGAAAAATGCCGAAGACCTCGCAGCGGTCTTTAATCTCATCAGCAAGTGCCCCGAAGTTGAGGCTGCAAGCATTTCGATTCATGCCGAGCCGTTCAGCATGAACTATATGGGCATAACCCTGATGCGTGAGCGCGACAGCGTAGAATTCGGTGTCAGAGCCACCTATTTGACTCCGGAGCACATAAGGGTATTCGATTATCAGCCGGCTGATCCGACTGTGAGTCAGGAAGACCTGGTGCGGTTGCTTTCAGAGGGTAAAGTACTGCTATCGGATTTCGATCCTGAAAATCCGCTTATCTCACGCTATTTCTCCAAACGTATCACTCCGGCGGAACTGGTGGGAGAGCGCCTGACGGTTGACGAACAGACCTTAACAGTCGGCGCCATCGTGCAGCCCATAAAGCGCAATGTGTACGAAGCACGTTCGCGCGACATAGTACTTCTGTATCCTCTACCCGAAAACAATCCTCTTGCACTTGCCGAAGGATCCTACATCAACATACGCCTGCGTCCCGGCTGCGACAAGAGTTTTCTCGAATCTTTCGCTGCTGACCGCGAGAGCAAGTACCGCCGCGCCAACACTTACATATCGGACATTAAATCATACGACCAGCTCGACCGGATTACCAACCATCACGCCACTGTGACCAACCGCAAGTACATAGCCTGCATGGTGTTCATGCTCGCGTGCGTGTTTCTCGGACTGTTCGGCACATTCTGGTTCCGCACCCGCCAGAGAGTCAGCGAAATCGCTATCCGAAAGGTCAACGGAGCCTCAAACCGCAGCATTTTCGCTCGTCTTATGACCGAAGGCATCCTCCTTCTCCTCATCGTCACTCCTCTGGCCATACTCGGAGACTGGCTGATATGCCGAAACGAGCTATCTGAATACTTCAACGGCGCATATTTCGAGACATGGCGCTTCATAGCCACAGTCGCCGCCACATTCGCACTGCTCGCACTGATGATTGTCGCCGGCATCTGGTATCCTGCCCGCAAAGCGATGAAAATAAACCCTGCAATAGCACTTAAAGACGAATAAACAATATGAAACAGATTATAAACGAAATGAAGCAGCAGCCGCTGGTGAGCGTGATTAGCGTCATCGGCACCGCCCTCGCCATATTTCTCATCATGGTGGTGGTGATGCTGCAGCAGGTGCGCACCGCACCTTTCGCTCCGGAGAGCAACCGCGACCGGATGCTCCACTGGCGTTTCACGAGCATAAGGCATTCATCCTGGGGTGAACAAGCCAGCTCGAACGGACCGATGAGTTACGCAACTTTCAAGGAAATGTTTCTGCCGCTCACCACTCCCGAAACGGTGACCGCCTACAAAGGTTTTCCCGAGAAACACTCGGCAGCGCTACCCGGTGAGCCGGCAGTGTCGATTAAAGTGCGCGACACTGATGCAGCTTTCTTCAAGGTGTTCAACTTCGACTTTGTGGACGGAGCTCCCTACAGTCAGGCGAATTTCGAGGCCGGCATCCCGGAGATTGTAATCAGCGAGGCTGTTGCCCGCGATGTGTTCAAAACCACCGACAGGGTTGTGGGGCGCGAAATGCTGCTCGACATGACTCCCTATAAAGTGGTAGGAGTTGTCAGGGAGGTCAACAGCCTTGCCTCCAAATCATATTCCGACGCATGGGTACCTTTCACCACCACCGGGCTCGACATTTTCAACTGGAACGACAACCACATGGGAATGCTCAGCGCTACAATCCTTGCCAAGGACAAGAGTGATTTTGCGGCAATCCGCGCCGAAATCGACAAACAGTTTGCCGCTGTCAACTCACGGATGAAAAACGCCGACGGCTACGAGTTTATCCGCCGCAACCGCCCCTACGACCAGGAGACTGATGTTACCGGAGTTTACGCGAATGTGGAGCCTGATGTCAAAGGCGCGCGGCGAAACCGCTATATAATATATGCGATACTCATCCTTGTGCCGGCAATCAACCTCAGCTCGATGACCCGCAGCCGCCTGCGCAAACGCACCGCCGAGATAGGAGTGCGCCGCGCTTTCGGCGCCAGCTCCGGACGCATCGCCCTGACGCTCATTTACGAAAACATGCTTGTGACCCTCGCCGCCGGAGCCATCGGGCTGATACTCTGCCTGCTGTTTGCATGGCTGTGCGCGCCCTATCTGTTCCAAGTGCCGGCATCTACCATGAGCGTAGGCATGCTCGTGCAGCTGAGCACCTTCGGCATGGCTCTCGGCTTCTGCTTCATCCTCAATCTGCTCTGCAGCGCATGGCCGGCATGGAAATCAAGCCGCGAGAGTATCGTGGAATCACTCTCAGGCAATAACCGCTAACACCCCCCGTCAGTTATGAAAAAGAAATTATTCAGACAGATGCTCAATGAATGGCAGTCAAACCTGTGGATTGTCATCGAGTTTATTATAGTAAGCGTTGTGCTTTGGTTTATTTGCGATTATTTTTCGTCGGCTTACTGCATTTACAATAATCCGCGCGGCTTTGACATATCCCACTGCTATCTGCTCGACCTTTATGAAATCACCGACAAAAGCCCGGAATTTGTTGAAGGACGCACCCCCGAGCAGATGGTGGAGGACAAGCTCGAGATTCTTGAACGCCTGAAGCGGCGCCCGGAGGTGGAAGCGGCGAGCTATTCCAACAATTCCTATCCTTACAACGGCTCCAACAGCAGCATCTCCTTCAGGTACGACAGTATCTGGGCTGAAGGACTGAGGCGAATGGTCACTCCCGATTTCATGAGAGTGTTCCGCTACCGGGGCATCAACGGCGAGAGTCCCGAGCAACTTGCACAAGAGATTGAGGAGGGTAAGATTATTCTCAGCGAAAACTTCTTCTCTTATGAAAACAATAAAATCAAAGGAGTTTCAAAACTTATCGCCGACAGCATAAAACTGAGTGAGAACGAACATCTCAACATACCTTTCGGCACTCCCATTGTGCCGGTAAGATATGATGATTACAATCTCTGGAGCCAGACTGCGGTATTCTCTAATTCTTTTTCAGGTCCGGAGGCTTTGCTGTGGATGAACGAACTGTGCATAAGGGTGCGCGAGGATATGGACAAGGACATCATCGAAAACCTGATGAAGGACGCGCAGAGCCAGTTTCACGTCGGCAACTATATTCTCAGCAATGTAGAGTCTTTCGACACTGTCCGCGAAGCCTTCCATCTTGAGGACAACAATAAGCAGCGCAATTATATAGCCGGGATGATATTCCTGCTCATCAATATCTTCTTAGGGCTGCTCGGCACCTTCTGGTTCCGCACCCAGCAGAGAGTGCAGGAGGTAGCACTTCGCAAGGTCAACGGCGCCACAAGCCGATCCGTTTTCGGCAGACTCATTAGCGAGGGACTTATTATGCTCGCCATAGCCACCCCTATAGCCTTGGGCATCGACTGTCTGCTCGCATATTTCGAGCTAAACAGCCGCTACTATGACTATCTTGAATGGGACAGAATGATTGTGTGCGCACTGATAGCCGCCGCGCTGATGGCACTGATGATTGTGGCAGGCATATGGTTTCCCGCACGCAAGGCAATGAAGATAGAGCCTGCAATCGCACTTAAAGACGAATGATTATGAAACGAATACTTATATCATTAGCAATCTTATCTTCCATAACAGCTCCTGCGGCGGAAACGCTGCAAATCACTCTTGAGAATGCCATTGCCCGCGCCCGCTCCAGGAGCGTGGACGCGGCGGTGGCCCTCAACGAGCTGCGCAGCGCGTACTGGGAATACCGCACATATCGCGCCGACCTGCTGCCGGAAGTAAACTTTAGCGCTACGATTCCTTCATATCACAAGCAATACAGCTCGTATATGGACGCTTCGGGCGCATATTCATTCGTGCGCAACAATTTTCTGCAAATGAACGGTGAGCTCTCAGTGGACCAGAAAATCTGGCTCACGGGAGGCACCGTTTCTATCAACACCTCGATTGACTTCATGAGGCAGCTCAGTGGCGACAAATACAACCGGTTCATGTCCATACCTGTGGCTCTCACTCTCAATCAGCCGATTTTCGGCGTGAACACCGTGAGATGGGACCGCAAGATTGAGCCGGTGCGCTATGCCGAGGCCAAAGCGCAGTTTCTCAGCGCGAGCGAGACTGTTGCCATGAACACCATCAACTATTTTTTCAATCTGCTGATGGCGCGTGAAAATCTTGAAATCGCACGCCAGAACCTCGAAAACGCAAAAAAACTGTATGAAGTGGCGAAAGAAAAGAGGGCCATGGGGCAGATAAGCGAAAACGATCTGCTGCAGATGGAGCTCAATCTCCTCAACGCCAACTCCGACATGACCGACTGCGAGAGCAATCTCAAGAGCAATATGTTCACCCTCCGCTCGTTTCTTGACTACAGCGAGGATATCGACCTGGAACCTGTGGCGCCGGCGCTTGTACCCGATGTTGACGTAACCTTTGCCGATGCGCTCGACCGCGCCCTCGCCAACAACAAATTCGCAAAAAATCTGCGGCGCAGGCAGCTTGAGGCAGACTATGAGGTTGCAAAAGCCAAAGCCGGGATGAGGGAAATCAACCTCTTTGCCCAGGTGGGATATACCGGCACGGACCACACCTTTTCGCACGCATACAACAATCTGAAGGACAACCAGATTGTGGAGGTGGGCTTCAGCATACCTCTTGTCGACTGGGGCAAGCGCCGCGGCAAGGTAAAGGTTGCACAGAGCAACAGGCAGGTTGTGGAAAGCCGCCTGCGTCAGGAAACCCAAAACTTCAATCAGGACCTCTTCATACTCGTGGAACGGTTTTGTAACCAGAAAGAGCAGCTTCGCATAGCCGACAAAGCGTCGGCCATAGCCCAGAAACGCTACAACACCAATGTGGAGACATTTCTTATCGGACGCATATCCACCCTTGACCTAAACGACTCGCAGGTGAAGAAGGACGAAAGCCGCCAGCAATATGTCAACGAGCTTTTCCTCTACTGGTATTATTTCTATCAGCTCCGCTCGCTCACACTGTGGGATTATGAAAACGGCACCGGAATTGACGCTGACATCGACAGAATTGTGAAAAACTGATAAAATATCTACTTTTGCAGTCAAGTATGATACTTATAGTTGACGACGACAAATCCATCAGGCTTTCGCTCGGAGTGCTGCTCAGGCGCACCGGGCACGAAGTGACGGCTGTGGAGACTCCCGATGAGGCACTTGCCATCGTGCGCTCCACTCCGTTGCAGCTCATTCTCATGGACATGAATTTCTCGCGCGCAACCACCGGCGAGGAAGGGATAGAGCTACTGCGCAAATGCAAGATTTTTCAACCGGACACACCGGTTATCCTCATCACAGCATGGGGTAGCATACCTCTTGCCGTGGAAGGTATGCAGGCGGGTGCATTTGACTTCATCACCAAGCCATGGGACAACCAGTTGCTACTTCAGCGCATTGACACCGCCCTACAGCTTTCAGCGACCAAATCCCAGCAGGAAAACACATCGGCGTCGTCAGATTTTGACCGCTGCGGCATAATTGGCAAAAGCGCCGCGCTCACGCAGGTGCTTGATACAGTGCGCCGCGTTGCCCCCACAAACGCACCAGTGCTTATACTCGGCGAAAACGGCACCGGCAAGGAGCTTATAGCCCATGCCATTCACGCCAATAGCCAGCGCGCCAAAGCGCCCTTCGTGATGGTGAACCTCGGCGGCATATCCCAGTCGCTGTTTGAAAGCGAGATGTTCGGCCACGCCAAAGGAGCCTTTACCGGAGCCGTGGCTGCCCGCAAGGGACGCTTCGAGGTAGCCGACAAAGGCACTATATTTCTTGACGAGATAGGCGACCTTGACCCGGCGTCGCAGGTAAAGATGCTGCGTGTGCTCCAGCAGCACACCTTCGAACCGCTCGGCGAGAGCAAGCCCCGCAAGGTAGACATAAGGGTGGTGTGCGCCACCAACGCCAATCTGCAGGCTATGGTTGCCGACCGCACGTTCCGCGAGGATCTTTTCTACCGCATAAATCTCATAACCCTGCGATTGCCTCCGCTTCGCGAGCGCCGCGAGGATATCCCTCTGCTCGTTGAGCATTTCGCACGCACCAATGCCGCCGAAGCTGGTATCGAAATACCGGACATAACTCCGGATGCAATGACATGGCTGTCGCGGCAGCAATATCCGGGCAATATACGCGAGCTAAAAAACCTGGTGGAGCGCACAATGATTGTGAGCGGAGGCGCCGCGACGCTTACAGCAGAGGATTTTGAGAAAGCCGCGGGGGCGGATGCTTCCCGAAGCGCGCTCACCTCTATTGAAGGAGCCACGCTCGACGACCTTGAACGCTCCGCGATTGTTTCGGCGCTTGAAAAATATCCCGGCAACCTCAGCAAGGTGGCGGAGGCTCTCGGCATCACGCGCCAGTCGCTCTACCGCCGCCTTGAAAAATACAGTCTTTCACCAAACGATTCGCGCCAATGAGAGCCGGATGGATTTTCGGATTGCTTGCCGTATGGATTGTCGGTATCGGAATCCTGCTGCTGTTTGTGCCGGAAATTATAGCAAGAGGCACCCGGGTGTTTTACTCTGTTGCGGCAATTGCAGTAATAGTGCCACTGTTCTTGCTGTGGCGACTATTTGTGAGCCTGCTTCGGCCGATAAGCGCGGTAAATAACGGTATGGACCTTGTGCGCGCACAGGATTTCAGCAGCCGCCTTGTGCCGGTGGGTCAGAAGGATGCCGACCGGCTCGTCGGCATGTTCAACAAAATCATCGAGCGCCTGAAAGAGGAACGCCTTCACAACATAGAGCAAAACCATTTTCTACAGCTTCTCATTCAGGCTTCGCCCATGGGCATCGCCATACAGGACTACGATGGCAGAATCACTATGGCAAACCCGTCTATGCTGCGTTTTCTCGACATCAGCGACACAAATATCAACGGCAAGAGCTTTACAGCTATAGCAGGAAGCACCGCCAAAGCCATAGCGGAGACTCCTGACGGAACTACACGGAGTGTCAGACTGGGCGACACTATGGTGATTCGCATAGCACGCCTCGGATTTATGGAAAACGGATTCCGGCGCCCGTATGTGCTCGTGGAGAGCCTTACCGACGAGGTGTTGAAAGCCGAAAAAGCAGCTTACGGCAAGGTGATAAGACTTATAGCCCACGAGGTCAACAACACTATGGCCGGAGTGAACTCAATGTTGGAGACTCTCGCGATAGTGCTTGCCGACGACACAGAACTCGCCGAAGCGATAGACAGTTGCCACGACCGCTGCGGAAGCATGAGCCGCTTCATCACCTCATACGCGGATGTTGTCAGAATACCTGAAGCAAATCTCGTTCCGGTAGAACTCAACGCGCGCCTCAAAAGCATGATGCCGTTTCTTGAAGGACTTGCAGGCAACTCCATAAAGCTCACACTGGAAGAGTCTGAAAAACCTGCGCCGGCGAGGGCCGACACTGTACTTCTGGAGCAGGTGCTCGTCAATATAGTCAAAAACTCGCGTGAAAGTATAGGAGACCGCCCGGGACACATTAATATAAAAGTAGGAGACAATCCTTCGTCACTTGAAATAGCCGACAACGGCGCCGGCATATCTGACGATACAGCCTCTCATCTTTTCTCCCCGTTTTTTTCTACAAAACAGGGCGGTCAGGGTCTCGGACTGATGATGATTAGCGACATACTGCGTCAGCACGGATGCAAATTCAGTTTGCGCACCGACAGCGGCGGCGCGCAAACTGCACTTACTCGTTTTAAAATAATATTTCCTTAACGGACCGCCGGCTCGGTCATCTCGGCTACTGCATTGCTCAGACTCTCGAGAGCCTTGATGAGCTGCGCGCGTGGATGAGCCACATTCAGGCGCATGAAACCTGCGCCCTGGCTACCAAACATCGTGCCGGAATTGAGCGCGAGTTGAGCACGGTTGACAAAGAGGTCAACAAGCTCATCCTGCTCAATGCCGAGACCACGGCAGTCAAGCCATATCAGGAATGACGCTTGCGGGCGCATAGGCTTTATCGCCGGGCAATTTTCTGCGAAGAACTTCTCTACCGCCGCGATATTACCCTCGATATAGGGCAATAGCTCGTCAAGCCAGTCCTCACCGTAATTATAAGCAGCTTCCGTGCCTACTGTAGCGGTGAAATTCGGCGCGCTGAACTCGTTTACCTCAAGCCAGTGGTAGAATGGTGTGCGCAGCTCAGGATTGCGGACAACCGCCCACGAACTGACCAGTCCGGGAATATTGAAGGTTTTTGACGGCGCGCCGAAAGCTATACCTACAGCTTCCGCATCAGGTCCGGCACTGAGGAAAGGTATATGGGGGCGACCGTAAAGCATCAGGTCGCCGTGAATTTCGTCAGACAACACTATCACCCCATAGCGGCGGGCTAGCTCGGCAACCTTTGCAAGAGTGTCGAGACTCCACTGTATGCCTGCCGGATTGTGGGGATTGCAGAGTATCATCATTTTAGGACGCTCAGTGGCGAATGCCTTCTCCAGTCCGGGCAGATCCATCATATACGAGCTGCCGTCAGGAGTGGGAATCAGAGGATTTTCAACAATAACCCTGCCGTTGCCCTCTGTGACATTGCGGAATGGATGATATACCGGCGGCTGGATAAGCACCTTGTCGCCCGGACGTGTGAAGAAGTTGAGCGCATACGCTATAGCCCTCACAACACCCGGCACAAATGTCAGCTCCTCGCGGCGTGTCTCAAATCCATGGCGGCGTCTGAGCCACGACCGGATAGAGTTCCAGTAGCTGTCCGGAGTGCTGGCATAGCCGTAGACCGGGTGCTCAAAACGTTTCAGAAGAGCTCCCTGTATACTCGGCGAGGCGGCAAACTCCATATCGGCAATCCAAAGGGGCGAAATATCATCACACCCGAAAAGCTCGGCAAGAGCATCATATTTCATGGCACAAGTACCACGACGGTCAATCACGGTATCGAAATTATACTTTCCCATTGCGATTTTTATCAGTTGTTTGGCACAAAATTACAAAAAACGCAGATATATTAACCCGAATACGCACAAACTTTTGAATACTTGTGTTGTTTAATAATAAATAATAGTTAACTTTGCAGTCGAATTTTAAGGCGCCGGGCACTCACGCCTGTGCAGTTGAAGAAGCTCCTCGGAGCACAAGGAATGCGTAGTTCTTCTAACACGTTTCTTTTCCTTTACGCCGAATTCACCATGCTCCTTCCTTATCCGCAACACTTTTTCCACGCCAGAAGGCACCCCATTGTTGCAACCCGGACGCTGCAAGAAATCATGCACGCCGTGTGCAAGCGGCTATTTTCAAAGCCACTTGGCATAAGCGCTATTTTAGAAAGAACATCTACATCATTTACTCATACCAATGTATAATATCTCCGAACTTTCAGAGAAACCCATTGAACAGCTCAGATCTATAGCCGAAGAGATGGGAATGAAAAAAATCGAGGACTCGACTATCGACAATCTTGTGAATTTCATTCTTGACCAGCAGGCTATCAATTTTGCCACTAACGCTACCGAAAAACGACGTAAAGCCGAGGCGAAAGATAAAGACTCCAGACGCAAGAACCAGAAAGAAAACGCGCAGCCCCAGGAAAACGGGGACGCTGCGCCGAATTCTGACGAACAGCCCGCGCCCAAGCGCCGCGGACGCAAGCCGAAGGCACAAAAAGAACCAGAAGAGCAGCAATATGCCCATCCCGCGGAGCCTGCGCAGGAAGAAAACGCCCAGCCGGCACCTGCCGACAGACAGGAAAAACCAAAACGAGGCCGCCAGCGCATTCAGCAGTCAGAAACCGAAGCACAGACAGAATCGCCGGTCAACGATAACTCTCCCGCAACACCTGAGGCCGACAACGAACCGGACCACCGCGATGAAATGACCCTCATCGCTCCCCTGCCCGCGAGCGAGCCAGAGAACCTTTTGCCCGCACCGCAAACCGAAGCCGACACTACTACCGAGGAGCAGCCCCGTCAGCAAAATCAGCCCGGCAACCAAAACACCCAGCCCAACCAGCAGCAGCGCCGCAATGACTTCAAGC